>JADHLU010000001.1 GCA_016780435.1 Flavobacteriaceae bacterium | reverse complement strand
ACTAACCCGGTTCCGTTTATTGTAGTTGATCCCGAAATAGAAAGCGTGAGTGATGGAGTTCTTGGAGACATCGCTCCTACCGTACTCAAGCTAATGGGATTAGATAAACCGGCAGCCATGACTCAAGATTCGCTGATTTAATGAGTGCCATCGTCTTAAAAACGGCCGAAGAGATTGCCCTGATAGAGCAAAGCGCCCAGCTCGTTTCCAAAACCTTAGGAATGCTGGCTAAAGAGGTGGTTCCAGGTGCCATGCCGCTCGAATTAGACCGACTAGCCGAGACCTTCATTAGAGATCACGGTGGGGAGCCCGGATTTTTAGGCATGTACGATTTTCCGAACACCTTGAACTGGAGCCCGAATGAACAAGTGGTGCACGGTATTCCCGATCACACTCCCCTCAAAGACGGAGACATTATATCTATCGATTGCGGAGTGTACATGAACGGATATTACGGCGATCACGCCTACACCTTTGAAGTGGGTGAGGTGCATCCCGATACAAAGAAGCTTCTAAAGATCGCCAAAGAATCCCTCTATTTAGGAATCGCCCAATTTAAGGCCTCAAATCGCGTGGGCGACGTAGGTTACGCCATTCAACAACACAATGAGCGTGAAGGGTACGGAATCGTTCGCGAACTGGTCGGACACGGCCTAGGCAAAAGCCTTCACGAAGGCCCCGAGATGCCCAACTACGGCAGGCGCTCTCAAGGAAAGCAATTCAAAGAGGGGCTGGTGGTAGCCATTGAGCCCATGATTAACCGCGGAACCCACCGTATTGTTCAAGGCAAAGACGGCTGGACCATTAAAACGGCCGACGGAATGCCCAGCGCCCATTTCGAGCACAACGTGGCCATAGTAAACGGAAAGCCCAAGCTACTTTCAACCTTTAACTACATTTATGAAGCGCTAGGAATACAATCTGACGAAGAAGCGCCATTTAAGTTCTAGGCGGTATGCTAAACAAACTCTTTAGTTACAGTCTGGCCTTTATTCCCAGACCCCTACTCATAAGGATTAGCCTTTTTGCTCAACCGCTGTTGCGCCTCTTATTTAAGGGAGACCGCTACACAGACCCCATCGACAAGCGCTCTTTTCGCAAATTGTTACCCTATGGCTACCGCAGCCAGCGCCAAAATGTGCTCTCCCCCTCTACCCTTTCGTTGGAGCGCCATCGCTTGCTCTGGCTCTATCTTGAAAGGCACACTTCGTTTTTGAACAGCACCCCAGAAAAAAGGCTGAGTGTGCTGCACGTGGCACCTGAGCAGTGTTTTTATGGGCGCTTTAATAAACTTTCGCATCTAGAGGTCGTCGGCTTTGATCAAAATTCGCCGCTGGCCGAAGTCAAAGGCGATTTAAGGGCACTTCCGTTCGAAGATGAACGATTTGATGTGGTGTTCTGCAATCACGTTTTAGAGCATATCGCCGACGATCTCGCGGCCATGAAAGAACTCTACCGCGTGCTCAAGCCAGGGGGGTGGGGAATCGTTCAGGTACCCATGAAAGCCGACTTGCTTGAGACCTATGAAGACCCCGGTATTACAACGGCTGCCGAGCGCGAAAAACAGTTCGGTCAATACGACCATGTGCGTTGGTACGGGCGTGAAGATTACTTCACCCGCCTAGAACAAGCCGGATTTGTGACAGAAGCACTGCGGGTTTCTGAACTTTTCACAGCAGATGAAATCGAGCGATTTGTTCTCGATATAGACGAAATTCTTCCGATTATTCGACGTTAGCTTCGTCAAAATGACCCTGAGAAATTCGCTGAGTTTGATTATACTCATCGACAAAGATGATGAAGGCCGAGAAACCAGGACGCTCTTTTAAAAAAGCCTTGCTCATCTCTAGTGGCATAGCCATCAAAGCAGTCGCATAGGCATCAGCCTCTGCGCAGGTTGGCGCTATAACGCTAGCCGACAGCACATTGGTCGGTTCGGCCATTCCACTTAGCGGGTTAATGGTATGCACGTATTTGCTTTGGGTTTCAGGGTCGATGCGATACTTTCGGTAGTTACCCGAAGTTGCCATGGCCTGATTAGAGAGCCCAATAATCTTGGTTAATGAATTTGATTCTGGAGACAGCGGGTCGTCAATTCCGATTCGCCAAGGCGAGCCTTTTTGTTTGTTCTCACCCTTGGCAACGATCTCTCCGCCCAGTTCTACCAAATAATTCGAGGCGCCCAGCTCTTGCAATACCATTGACATTCTGTCGAGAGTATATCCCTTGGCCACGGCATTAAAATCAAATTGAATACCGGGCTGACTCATTTGAATCTTGCGATTAACCAGAGACACCTTATCGAAACCTACAAACTGAAGCAAGCTATCTAGATGCGTTGGCCGTTCTGAACTCGGCCCTTGAGGGCCAAAGCCCCAAGCATTCACAAGCACCCCAACAGTAGGGTCAAAGTAGCCTTTGGATTCGCTATAGACACGCTCCGAAAGCCAGAACACGTCCTCAAACAGTTCATCGACCACCACCGTAGTGTCTCCCGCATTTATTCGCGATATACTTGAATCATCTTGGTAAGTAGACATAGAGGCATTTACCTTAACAAACAACGAATCAAAGGCCTTTCGCAGCGCTAAGTCACCGCCCTTTAGCTCGTTCTCGAAAACCGAAACGGCATAGGTGGTTCCGAGTGCGTTCCCCTGAACGATTTTCAGCTCGTTTGAAGGCTTGCAACTTGCAACCGCGAATAGGGCAGATAGTAGAAGTAAAAACGGTCTCATAATAGGCGGGTTAAAGTAATTCGTCAACCAAAAAGAGTCCCTTGAAATCAATGTCGCAGTCTTGACCCTTTGCGACAGGGAGGCTTTTATCGCTGGCATTGTAAACGCCAACCCCGGCAAAGTAGGTAGCTGCCTCAAAGGCCACTGCGTGATCTTTCACCTTGGTAAGAAGAGCGCGGTCAACGGCCATTGGATCTTCAGGAAAGCGCGAAGCCCGAACGATAATAAAGTGCAGCTCTTTATCTTTTAGACAGACAAACTGCGGATCTTTCTTCAATTCAGAATTAACCCCCAAGAACTCAAAGCCCGCTTGCTCGAGCTGTTTTCCTACCACGTTCATGGCCATGCGGTGTAAATCGTGATCCGAAATCATACTGGTCAAAGACTAAAAAACCGCTGCAAGGCAGCGGTTTGATTATTACCCTCCGAAATCGTCGAAGCGAATATTTTCATCGGGTATTCCGAAGTCTTCACCCATTTTCTGAACGGCCTGGTTCATGAGTGGAGGACCACAGAAATACAGCTCGATGTCTTCAGGAGTCTCGTGATGCTTTAGGTACTGATCAATGACACAGTTGTGAATAAATCCGACAAAACCATCGCCTTCAGTGTCATTGATGTCTTTCTTAACCTTCCAGTTGTCTTCTTCTAGGGGCTCCGAAAGGGCCATGTAGAATTTGAAATTTGGAAACTCGGCCTCTAACTTCTTGAAGTGATCGATGTAGAAGAGCTCGCGCTTAGAGCGCCCACCGTACCAATAGGTCACTTTGCGGTTAGTTCTAAGGGTTTTGAACAAATGATAAAGGTGAGAGCGCATTGGGGCCATTCCGGCACCACCACCCACATAGAGCATCTCGGCCTCTGATTCATTGATGAAGAATTCGCCGAACGGGCCCGAAATGGTCACCGGGTCACCTGCCTTTAGACTGAAAATATAAGAAGATGCTACCCCAGGATTAACGTCTGCCCAATCGTTCTTTTTGCGATCAAAAGGGGGAGTCGCAATACGCACATTGAGCATGATCTCTCTTCCTTCTGCCGGAAAAGAGGCCATAGAGTAGGCACGCTCAACGAGCTCTGGATTTTTCATAACTAATGGCCAAAGCTTAAACTTATCCCACTCGTTTTGAAACTTCTTCGGATCGTCGTGTTCTTCGGGGTGGGCCGTAATATCCATGTCGGCATACTTCACCTCGCAAGCTGGAATCTCAATTTGAATATAGCCTCCGGCCTTGTAGTTCATGTCTTCAGGAATCTCCACCACAAACTCCTTGATGAAAGAGGCCACATTGTAGTTACGCACGACCTTTCCTTGCCACTTCTTGATACCGAAGACCTCCTCTGGGATCTCGATCTCCATGTCTTGCTTAACCTTTACTTGACAAGCTAGGCGCGCCCCTGAGAGCAGCTCTTTCTTCGAAAAGTGCGGAGTCTCCGTAGGCAAAGCCTCACCACCTCCTGAGAGCACGTGACACTCGCACTGAATGCAGGTTCCACCGCCGCCACAGGCAGAAGGCAAAAACACCTTTTGATTTCCTAGTGTTGAGAGCAAAGAGCTACCAGAAGGCACCTCAATTTTTCGCTCGCCATTAATGGTAATGGTTACCGGGCCCGAGGGCGAAAGCTTTTCTTTGGTGTAAAGCAGTAACCCCACTAGAAGCAGAGTGAGCACCAAAAAGGCAGCAACGGTAATGAGCATTGTACTTCCGATAGCAGCTAAAACCATATCAATTCTTCTTTTAGCAATTATTAATTAATACCCGCGATTACCTCTTCTTGCTGGTCTTGCGGTTCTTCTAACTCTTTAGTTTCTTCAGGTGATTCTTCGGTCTTCACCACGGCCTCTTCGACGGCGGCAGGCGGCTCATTATCCCCTGTTAGCATTCCACCAAAGCTCTGAAAGCCTATACCCATTAATCCGGTGATAATAAAAGTGATTCCAAGGCCTCTCAATGGAGCCGGAACGGCCGAATAGCGAATCTTCTCTCGAATGGCAGCAATAGCCAATATGGCCAGAAACCACCCAATGCCCGAACTCAAGCCGTAGTTAAACGCCAGATCTAGCGAAGGAATTTCTCGGGCCTGCATGAATAACGAACCCCCTAATATGGCGCAGTTCACGGCGATTAGTGGCAAGAAAATACCCAAAGAGTTGTAAAGTGAAGGAGAAAATTTCTCTACCACGATCTCCACGAGCTGTACCATGGTAGCAATGGTGGCGATGAATAGAATAAACGATAAGAAACTCAAGTCGTAATCGGCATATTCGGCACCCAACCAGGTGAGAGCTCCGGGCTGAAGAATGTACTGATCCAATAGCCAGTTAAGCGGAACGGTAACGGCAAGCACGAAGATTACGGCTGCGCCCAGTCCGACAGCAGTGGCCACCTTTTTCGAAACGGCTAAATAGGAACACATTCCTAAAAAGACCGCAAAAACCATGTTGTCAATAAAAATAGACTTGAAAAATAATTCTAAATGCTCTAACATCTCTATACGATTAAGCTTCTTCAATTAATGCCGGATTCTTCGCGCGCTGAACCCAAATTAAAACTCCAACTACAATTAGCGCTGCTGGAGGTATGATCATAAATCCGTTGTTTTCGTAGCCGAAGGCATAAAGCCCTGTTTTGGCAATCGGATCTCCAAGTACGGGAATTCCGAAGAGGGTACCTGAACCCAATAATTCTCTGAAAAACCCAACGATCACCAAAATAACTCCGTATCCTAAGGCGTTTCCAATACCGTCTAGAAAAGACCTCCACGGCCCGTTACCCAAGGCAAAAGCCTCAAAGCGCCCCATGATGATACAGTTGGTAATGATCAGGCCCACAAAGACAGAAAGGGTTTTACTCAGCTCGTAAGCAAAGGCCTTTAAGGTCTGGTCGACCACAATAACCAAAGTAGCGACTACGATGAGCTGAACAATGATGCGGATTTTTGATGGAATCACATTTCGCATGAGTGAAATCACAACGTTTCCAGCACCAAGCACAAATAAGACCGATACGGCCATTACCACAGAAGCTTTGAGCTCAGCTGTGATGGCCAGTGCCGAACAAATACCGAGAACCTGAATGGTAATCGGGTTATTATCTGCTAAGGGATCAAGGATTAACTTGGTTTCTTTTTTTGAAAGTACGGGCATGACTTACGATTTAATTAACAGCTCGAACAGATTCGAAATAAGGTTCATAAAGACGGACGCTCTCTTTGATCATGGCACTTACCCCGTTTCCGGTAATGGTAGCACCTGCTAGTGCATCTACCTGCGCATCCGATTTATCGGTATTCAACGGATCGTTATTTCCTTTTACCACTTCGATAGCCTGGTAACCTGAATCAGCTATAATAGACTCGCCAATAAAATCATCCATAAAGAAGCGCATCTTGATGTTGGCTCCTAGGCCGGGGGTCTCTCCTTTATGATCAAAATAGACTCCGGTTATGGTGAGCGTTTCGTCTACAGACATATAGCCCCAAATGGCATCCCAAAGGCCCTTTCCGTACATTGGAAAAATGTAGTAGGTGCTTCCGTCCCGTTCTCCAACAAAGAGCGGCAACTTGCCGGGCTTGCCCGATTTGATCAGATCGATCTCTTTCTTGAGGTCGATCATATAGGCGTCTTCTGCAGCAACGGCCTTACCTTCTTGAATAACATATTGACCCTTAATGAGCTCGTCAAATCGCTGGCCGACTTCAGAAGTCGGTATGAAATTCACGCTTGAATCGTCTTCGTTATTGTGAACACCCATAGCGTACAGAATGTTCTGCTGCTTTTCAAAGCGCTGATTTTCAGTAATTCGGTCTTTTAATCCGGTGGCTAAGTAGGCCAAAATCGAACCCACTACAGTGACCATCACAACTGCGAATACTACGGTGTAAGCGTTTTTATTGGTATTTATTGCCATTTCGCTGAGCGCTTAAATTAAACGGTTTGTGTTTCAAGGGTAACGGGCTCATTCGCCGGATAAATCTTCGCATGCTGAGCGCGCTTTAATCTGCGCTTCACATTGGCCTGAACCACGTAGTGGTCAATGGTAGGTGCAAAAACATTCATCAATAAAATGGCCAAGAAAACACCTTCTGGATAACCGGGATTAAACACACGGATCATTACCGATATAAAACCAATCAGAAAACCGTATATCCATTTTCCGCGGTTGGTTTGTGAGCTAGTCACAGGATCGGTGGCCATATAGACAATTCCGAAGGCCAAGCCGCCCACGATAAGGTGTTTCCAGAAATCAAAGGCCATAAGGCTGTAGAATTTCGAATACGATTGTATCCACCCGAAATCAACCACTGCGTTAAACATAAGACCCATAGCCAAAGCGCCCAATACGGCACTCAACATAATGCGCCAGCTGGCGATTTTGGTGAAAACCAAAAATAATCCGCCCAATAAAATGAGAAAGGTAGAAGTCTCACCGACCGATCCCGGGATAAAACCGTAAAACATCTCACTCAACGAGTAGGTCATTTCATCGGTTTTATTCTGGGCCAAATACCCCAAAATGGTCTCACCCGAAATGGCATCTGTGGCGTTCGCCTTGGTCACTCCGTCAACCGCACCGTGAACCCAAACCTTGTCGCCACTCATCCATGTCGGATAAGCAAAGAACAAAAAGGCTCTAATGGTAAGTGCAGGGTTCAATATGTTCATTCCGGTTCCTCCGAAAACCTCTTTTCCGATAACCACGCCAAATGCAACGGCAATAGCCAACATCCAAAGCGGCGTGTCTACTGGCACAATAAGGGGCACCAACATACCCGTTACCAGGTATCCTTCTTCAACCTCGTGGCCCTTGATCACGGCAAAGACGAACTCAATAGCCAGACCTACACCGTAAGAAACGATGAGTAAGGGTAGCACAGTAGTCAATCCGACCACTAGGTTCCTCCAATTGATAAAGTGTTCAAAAATTGAAAAGTCTTGAGGAAATCCTTCAATGGCAGAAAAATGCTGATAGCCCGCATTGAAAATCCCAAAGAGCAAACACGGAACCAACGACAGAATCACGGTATTCATGGTTCGCTTCAGATCATCGGCCGCCTTTACATGCGTTCCGCCCTTATGAGTTACCTCGTTTGGGGTATACAAAAAGGTGTGAATAGCGTTGAACGCGGGAGCCCATTTTTTGTCCTTTACGCGCTCTTTGATTTCATGCAATTTCTGTTTCATAGCTGCGAATTAACCTAATTCTTGTTTCAGTACATCTAGGCCTTCTCGAATGATGGCCTGATGAGATTGTTTAGAAATACAAATAAACTCGGTGAGAGAGAAGTCTTCTGGGGCCACTTCATAGAGACCTAATTGCTCCATCTCGTCTAAATCTTTAACCATACACGCCTTGAGCAATTGCATGGGGTAAATGTCTAACGGAAAAACCTCCTCGTAACTTCCAGTTACCACAAAGGCACGGTGTTCACCATTAGTATTGGTGTCTAAATCGTAGGCCTTGTTTTTGCTCAGCCATGAAAAGGTGAGAGCCCTTGTTGGAGAAACCTTATCGAAAACCGGCTTGTTCCAGCCGAAAAACTCATAATCGTTACCCTCGGGGATCACGGTGAGCTGGGTGGCGTAATACCGTAAATGCTCGTCAGGCTTTACTTGCGCGCCTGTCAGCACATCACCTGCGATGAATCGATTGTCGCCCTCTTGAACACCCATTGCCTCTATGATCGGCCCTAATTCAGCACCGATTTTGGTCTTGATGTACTTCGGGCTAGTTATACGAGAACCAGCAACGGCGATAGAGCGCGTGGCATTAAACTGGCCGGTTAACAGTAATTCGCCCATAATAACTAGATCTTGAGCGCCTACGACCCAAACTACTTCTCCCTTATTGATCGGATCGATGTGAGCGATTTGGGTACCTACTAAACCTGCAGGGTGCAATTGATTGATCTGGTGCAACTCAATGTCTTCGAGCGTAGAGAAAACAGAATTCTTTTTGGAAGCTACGGTAACATGAACAGCGCCAGGCGTGAGTTTATTGAGTGCTGAAAGGGCTGCTTGAAGCTTGTCTTCACTGCCCTTAAGTACAAAATCAAGGTCGGTGTTAAGTGGGCCTGTGTTAAGTCCGGAAACGAAAATCGCTTTGGGCGTTTGCTTTGGATCTGCAATGAGATCAAACGGGCGCTGTTTGATAAAGGGCCACAATCCGGTGGCTAACAAATACTTCAATAGCTCTTCGCGACTGGCCTCGTTCAGCGATAGTTTCGGGTGCTTCAGGTATTCTTGTTCCTTATCGGCCAAAAGGCGAACAGAAAGTATCTTTCTGCGCTCTCCGCGCTCTATAGTGACCAACTCACCGCTAACCGGCGATACAAACTGGATATCGGGATTGTTTTTATCGTAAAAAAGAGGCTCTCCAGCCTTTACTTCTGCTCCTTCTTTTAAATGAAGCTTAGGGGTTAGAGTGTGAAAGTCATCGAGGTAAAAACCGAATGTTGCAGAAGCTACTTCTTTGTGAAAGGTTTGTTCGGCGACTCCGACCAGATTCAGATCTAAACCCTTCTTAATTCGAATGTCTTGAGACATGAGCAATTAGCCTTAGGAATGTTGTGTGCAAAAATACATCGAAAAGACTACTTGGAGCAAGCCAGTTTCGAAGATTTTCTTTGTTAAAAAACAAGGCGTAAAACAATTCTTACCTTTGTGAAAAACAGCTGAAAACTTTCAATATTTAAAATTATGAGTAACGCTTTTTTCGAAGTACCGCAGGCCGTTAACGAACCCGTTTTATCTTACGCTCCTGGCAGCGTTGAACGCGAAAACGCATTGGCCTCATACCGATCGCAATACCAAGAGGTTGCCGATATTCCGATGATTATTGGAGGACAGCGCATCCGCTCAGCATCCAAAAAACCGCTGAGCCCCCCTCACCAACACAAGCATATTATTGGCCACTATTACGAGGCCACCAAAGAGCACGCTCAATTGGCTATAAAATCAGCTCTAGAGGCCAAGGCCCAATGGGCTTCACTTGCCTGGGAGCAGCGCGCTGCCATTTTTCTAAAGGCAGCAGATCTTATAGCCGGACCCTATCGCGCCCGAATCAACGCGGCAACCATGCTCGCTCAATCGAAAACCATTCACCAAGCCGAGATAGATGCGGCTTGCGAATTCGCTGATTTTTTGCGTTTTAACGCCGAATTTGCCACGCGAATTTACAGCGATCAACCCGAGTCTTCTGAAGGCATTTGGAACCGCCTAGAGTACCGTCCACTCGAAGGATTTGTTTACGCCATTACCCCCTTTAACTTTACCGCTATTGCCGGAAACCTTCCTGCAGCCCCTGCCCTTATGGGAAATACTGTGGTCTGGAAACCTAGCGATGCACAGGTGTACTCTGCGCGCGTAATCATGGAGATTTTCGAAGAGGCCGGACTGCCCGATGGCGTCATTAATTTCATCACCGGAGACCCTCAGATGATTACCGCAGCGGTATTAGACTCTCCTGATTTTGCCGGGTTGCACTTCACGGGGTCTACTTTCGTTTTTCAATCGCTATGGAAACAAATAGGTGAACGCATTGGCCACTACAAGACCTATCCGCGTATCGTTGGAGAAACCGGCGGAAAAGACTTTATTGTCGCCCACCCTTCAGCCCACCCAAAAGAAGTGTCAACCGCCATCGTCAGAGGTGCATTTGAATTTCAGGGTCAGAAATGCAGCGCGGCCTCAAGAGTGTATCTGCCCGAGTCTAGTGCTCAAGAAATTTTAGGTTTCGTCAAAGAAGACTTAAAGCACATTGGCAACCCGGGATCTCCTGAAGACATGAGCAAATTTGTAACCGCCGTTATTCACGAAGGTGCATTTGATAAGCTAGCAGCGGTTATAGATCGCGTAAAGGCCGATAGTGACGCTACGATTGTGGCCGGAGGAAACTACGACAAGTCTGAAGGCTACTTTATAGAGCCAACGGTAGTGGTAACTACCAACCCCAACTACTACACCATAGAAACAGAATTATTCGGGCCTATAGTGACCGTCTATATCTACCCAGACCATGCTTGGGAAGAGACCCTTAAGCTAGTAGATCAAACCTCAATCTACGCATTAACCGGAGCCGTTTTCTCTAAAGACCGCTATGCGCTAAATCAGGCGCTAGAGCAGCTCAAAAATGCCGCCGGAAACTTTTATATCAACGACAAACCCACTGGTGCGGTGGTGGGGCAACAGCCTTTTGGCGGAGCGAGAGCTTCAGGCACCAATGACAAGGCCGGATCAGCCATGAACCTCATGCGCTGGGTGTCTCCAAGACTAATAAAGGAGACCTTTGTGACCCCTAAAGACTACCGCTATCCTTTTTTAGGTTGAATCGGTAGATAGACCAATTTTTTCGTTTCGAAAAAAGGTAAAGGAATGCGCTCGTGCAGCGGGTACACCTTTACCTTTTTTTGGTACGGAGCCAACTCCTCGGCCAAATCGCCCCCTTTGAGGTACCAAATTCCATTGGCATGGGCATGTTTGCTTTCTGGCTTAACGCGTTGACTCACCCAATGTACAAAGGTGGGCATGGCGGCCACCGCGCGGCTCACTACAAAATCGAATGTCTCTGGGACCTGTTCTATGCGATCGTTTATGGTGCGCACATTTTTTAAAGACAAGGCCTCTACTACCTCATTGACCACCTTTAATTTTTTTCCGATCGAATCTACTAGTGTAAACTGTACCTCGGGAAACAAGATGGCTAGCGGAATGCCCGGAAAACCTCCGCCCGTTCCTACGTCGACCACAGATGAGCCAGGTAAGAATTCGGTGTACAATGCTATGCTCATGGAGTGTAACACGTGACGCTCGTACAACTCCTCAACGTCTTTGCGAGAGACCACGTTAATCTTTTCATTCCAGTCGCTGTAAAGCAACGCTAGCCGCTCGATCTGATTTTGTTGCAGATCTGACAATTCGGGAAAATACTGATATATAAGGCTGTGGTTCATGGCGCTTCAAAACACAAAATTATCATTAACATTGCAGTTCAAACACGCTTTATTTAAAAATCATGTCATCAAACGTTTCGTCACGCATTCAAAGCATGGAGACCTCGGCCACCCTAGCCATGGCCGCCAAAGCAAGAGAACTTAAAACACAAGGAATAGATATCATTGGCCTAAGTTTAGGAGAGCCCGACTTTAACATTCCAGATTTCATTAAGGAGGCCGCCAAGAAGGCTATTGACGAAAATTACAGCAGCTACACTGCGGTAGACGGATATGCCGAACTTAAAGAGGCGATTGCACACAAGTTTAAAAGAGACAACGGCTTGAGCTATGCACCCAGTCAGATTGTGGTTTCGACGGGAGCTAAACAGTCACTGTACAACGTAGCCATGGCTGTACTGAATCCGGGAGACGAAGTGATACTTCCGGCTCCCTATTGGGTCTCTTATCGCGATATAGTAAAACTCGCAGAGGGTGTCCCTGTAGAGGTTTCGACTACAATCGAGGCCGATTTTAAGATGACGGCCGACCAGTTGGCTCAGGCCATTACGCCCAAGACGAAGATGCTCTGGTTTAGCTCTCCATGCAACCCCAGCGGTTCGTTTTACCACAAGAGTGAGCTAGAGGCCATTGCAGCGGTGCTCAAGGATCATCCGCAAATCATTGTGGTCTCTGACGAGATCTACGAGCATATCAATTTCTCCAACAACGGACATTGTAGCATAGCCAGTATTGATGGCATGTACGACAGAACGGTAACGGTAAACGGCGTATCCAAGGCCTTTGCCATGACCGGATGGCGTATTGGATATATTGGAGGCCCTGAATGGATCGCTAAGGCCTGTACCAAACTGCAAGGACAGGTAACCAGCGGTGCAAATTCTATTGCCCAGCGCGCAGTAATAGAGGCCCTTATGGCTCCAGTAGAACGCATTCAATACATGGTAGATGCGTTTAAAAATCGCCGTGATCTCGTGCTTAAGCTACTCGGTCAAATAGAGGGGTTTAAAGTGAACGTACCCGAAGGGGCTTTCTATGTTTTCCCAGACATATCGCACTACTTCGGCAAAACTCTAAAAGGGGTGCGCATCAATAACGCATCAGATTTTGCTTTGTTTTTGCTCGAACACGCACAGGTGGCCACCGTCACAGGTGAAGCCTTTGGTGATGAGAATTGCATTCGCATCTCCTACGCGGCCTCAGAAGAAACGCTCACCGAAGCCATAAAACGCATCGCAGAAGCGGTCTCTTAGGGTCCCTTAGAAAACGGATTGTATCTTTGCAGTCTATGCAGGTAGTTCCGTATAAAGACTCCACCCAGTCTAAGAAAAAGCAGGTTTCTGAAATGTTTAACGGCATTTCTGGCCAATACGACCAGATGAACCGCTTGATCACCTTTGGGGTGGATCTCAGATGGCGAAAAAGACTCATTGAAAAAGTAGCTTCGCTTTCACCTGAAAGCGTGCTAGATGTGGCTACCGGAACAGGTGATTTAGCCCTAGCCATAGCCAAAGAAACCCAAGCTCAGGTGATTGGTTTAGACATTTCGGCCGGAATGCTCGCCGTGGGCGCTGAAAAGATTAAAACCGCCCATTTGGAGCAGCGGGTAGATATGATTCTTGGAGACAGCGAATCTATTGCCTTTGAAGACAATCGTTTTGATGCGGTAACCGTAGCATTTGGCGTTCGTAATTTCGAGCACTTAGAACGCGGACTACTCGAAATCAAACGTGTGCTTAAACCCGGCGGAACACTAGCCGTTTTGGAGACCTCTGTCCCTACCAACCCGCTATTTAAATTGGGGTACTTGATGCATACGCGGCTTATGCTTCCGCTTATCAGTAAACTCTTTGCTACCGACAAGCGCGCCTACAGTTACCTCGTGGCCTCGGCCTCTAGTTTTCCGTATAACGAATCCTTCACGGCCATCTTAAAAAAAGTGGGGTTTAGCACCGCTCATTACCAACGACAAACCTTTGGAGCCGCCTGTATATACTATGCGACAAAATAAGCTTTACGTACTGATCTTTTTAGCGCTTTTTAGTGGCCTTAGCCTGCAGGCCCAAAAGAAGTTCAGACCCTCGCTAAACCTCAGCGGATCTGATGAAGAGCTGTGGAATTTTGGGGTGTTGTTTGGGTTTAATCAATTTGATATTACACAAGACTTACCTGAGGGCTTGAATATTCGATTTACCGTTGAGCGAAATTTGGCCGAACGCTTAGATTTAAGGCTAGAACCTGGAATCATTTTTGAAAAAGAACCTAGTAATAAGAATTTACAGTCTTTTACTGAACTTCAGCTTCCACTTCTTTTGAAATACAGTTCGAATCGAGCAAGCAACATAAACCCTTTTATTTTGGGGGGTTACCATCCGGCCTACCGATTACACGATGCACGTGCTACTGCAAAGAATCTGGTCGCGCATTACGTTGAAGCCGGTTTTGGCTTTGACTTTTACCTGCGCAAAAGCAAGGCAGCCCTTCACATGCGACTGGTTAAAGACCTTTCTAAGCCTAGTGAGGAAAATATAAACACGAGCGGGATTTTCATCGGATTCAGTGTAGAAACCCGAGACGGCTGGAAATTGTATAGGCAATAACGGCTCCAGATATTGCGGCATTAAGGCTTTCAACTTCTGAACCCTTGGCGCTCGGAATGGTAATGCGCTCTGTGAGCAAACGGGCTACCGCATCCGATATGCCGTGCCCTTCATTACCTAAAACCAGTACACCCTTTGGGCCTGGATCGAACTGCTCAAGCGTTACTCCCTTGAGATCTGCCCCCACAATAGGCATCTCTAGTTGCTGAAGCGCGATAGGTAAATCATCATACACGCAATTCATTCGCGCAAAAGAGCCCATGCTCGACTGCACCACTTTCGCGCTGTAACAATCGACTGTATGAGCAGAGCAGAGCAGGTGCCTAAAGCCGAACCAATCTAAGCTACGCATCAGTGTTCCTAAATTACCGGGGTCTTGAATGTCGTCTAGGGCGACAATCCACTCATTCGCAGGCAATGGCTTCGATTTCGGTTTTTCAAAGACTCCAAGCACCACTGAGGGCGTGCTCAAGTGAGACATTTTCTTCATTTCAGCAAGGTCAATACGCACTGCTGATATGCCCTGATCTTGGTGCAACGATTCCACAAGTCGTTCCTCGGTCACCAAACAATGAACGAGTTTCATGCCACTACGTATTCCCTCTTGAACAGATTTTAATCCCTCGGCACAAAATAGCCCCTGAAGATCTCTATGCTTTTTCTGCTTTAACTGTTGAATTTGCTTGACTATAGCTCGAGTAAGCATGTGTTTTTAGTTTAATTTTACCCCATGATTTTCAGGCCAATTACCTGTTCAAAGGCGTTTCTAAAGGTAATTCTATTTCTTTCTTCCGCATGGATCGTTTCGTGCAGTACAGTGAGAAAGCTTCCAGAAGGTGCAGCGCTTCTTGCGAAAAACGAGATACGTGTTAACGGTGAGCCCTCGTCAGATCCGGCCCTGAAATCGGGGCTTAGACAAAAAGCGAACAAACGCGTCTTGGGTGTTCCCCTAAAGCTATTGCTCTACCAAGCGGCCAACGAAAAAGGCACAGGCTTTAACGACTGGCTACGATCTAAGGGTGAGCCACCGGTTATCTACGATTCTATAGAATCAGTACTCAGCCTAGCTAGACTCAATCGCGCCTACCGAAAGCTGGGGTACTTTAACACCTCATCGCGTTTCGATTTAAGCTACTCCAAGCAACAGAAAAAGGTGAAACAACAATTTTCAGTGACAACTGGGGATCGGTTCACTGTAGATTCATTGGGGCTTAAAATTGACAACACTAATCTACGTGCCTTGGTAGAAAAGCACAGCGGATCAAGTCTTATCGCTTCAGGAAAATTCGTGAACATTGACGAGCTCGAAGCCGAGCGTCAACGCCTGCTAAACGCACTGCGCAATGAGGGAGCTTTCGGTTTACAAAAGAGCAACATTCGTTTTGAAATAGACGGAGACACCACTCAAACCAATACGTCAAAAAAACTAGACCTATTCACTGTAATAGATGAATCGGCCGATACACAGCTCTACCAAATTGGAAGCGTTCGCGTGTATATAGATCAACTCAACGAAGTCTCCACAACGGCCTCAGATACTATTAATCGGTTGCTATTTTTTACGTCTGACAGCACGCTAGATTTAGAAGAAATCGAACAGCGTATTGCCTTCAAGCCCGAAGCGCGCTACAGCGACAGCTTTCGATCTTTTACTTTAGACCAATTAGGGCAACTGAACTACTTCACTTACCCCTCTTTTAACTATCAAACCAGCGACAACCAAACCGTTGATCTCAACCTCTACTTGCGCTCTCGAAAACGCTATTCGCTTACAGCAGATTTTGACGTAACCCATTCAGCAATTCAGCAAATTGGCACCTCACTACGCTCTTCTATTCTAGCTAGAAATGTCTTTGGATCTTTTGAAAATTTAAGCCTCTCCTTAAGCGGAACCATTGGAAATTCGATCATACCCGGGGCTAATATTACCTCTGAATTGGGCGTAGACCTCAATCTAAGTTTTCCCAGATGGTGGTTTGGCATCTCACTAGAAGACTGGGCTTCTAAAGAGAAAAATCCGTTAAGCACCCTACAGCTGGGCACCGTTTTTCAGCAAAACTTAGGGTTAGATCGGCAAACTATAAACGGTATTTACCGATTTAGCTTTAGAGATAGGGGCGCACAGCACACACTAGAGTTTCCTAAGATCTCCTACGTGAACAACCTAAACCCCGACAATTTCTTCACTATCTACAAAAACACATATGAAACCTTAGACGAGCAGGCAACTGGATTGAAAGACGACGTGGTATATGCCGATCTCTTTGAACCGTCTTTAAGCGGCACAGAGGTGCAGCTGCGCATACCTGATGGAACCACTGCTTTTATTTCTGCAGTGCAAAGCGGAGAAATCGCTCTTGAGCCTGAATCTGCCTTACTGGTTAGGCGCATAGAAGAGCGACGGGCACGCTTAACAGAGAACAACTTCATTCTCTCTTCGAGCTACGCCTATCTGAAAGAAAACACCACAAACCGAAACGCCTCAGACTACAAGCAGTTTTTTTCGAAACTTGAATTCTCCGGATTTTTGTTAGACGCCCTCGAGCCCTTTAATCGGCCAGGTGAACTGTTTAACGTAGCCTACGCGCATTATATTAAGTCAGAATTTCAATTCATTCGGCATTGGCCTATTGGGCAGCGCTCAAGTGTCGCTTTGAGGGCTTACGGAGGACTGGCCATTCCATTTGGACGCTCAAACACCATTCCGTTTGTTCGCAGTTTTTTTGCCGGCGGAACCAACGATATCAGGGCCTGGAATCCCTATACGCTGGGGCCAGGAACGACCAACCAAATCAACGAATTTAACGACGCCAATTTGAAACTCACCCTGAGCGGTGAATGGAGGTTTCCCTTATCCCGAAGCTTGTACGGAGCACTCTTTACCGATGTCGGTAATATCTGGAACGCCCTTGACGGATCAGAAAATGAAGCCGCCCTGTTCTACGGCTGGAAATCCTTAAAAGACAGCGCGATTGCCTCAGGATTTGGACTTAGATACGACTTCGACTATTTCATCTTTCGGTTAGACCTGGCCTGGAAGGTGCACAATCCGGCCCTTAACGGCAGTGAACGCTGGATTTTTAACCGCCCTCAAAACAATGCGCTTTTCAACATTGGAATCAATTATCCGTTTTAAAAGCATTTAGTACATTTGACGACTAACATCAATAAAAACGAACAAATGTCTTCATATTCTATTCCTACTGGTGTAGCCACGGGCGATGCCGTTCAATCTATATTCGCGCTAGCCAAACAAAAGGCTTTTGCCCTCCCCGCAGTTAATGTTACCGGGTCAAACACCATAAACGCCGTACTCGAAACTGCAGTGGCGCTCAACGCCCCCGTGATTATTCAATTTTCAAACGGAGGAGCCCAATTTAACGCCGGAAAAGGACTTTCTAACGAGGGTCAAAAAGCAGCCATTGCCGGAGCTGTTGCCGGAGCTAAGCACGTGCATCAATTAGCAGAGGCCTATGGTGCGACGGTTATTCTGCACACCGATCATTGTGCGAAAAATCTACTGCCATGGATAGACGGGCTTCTCGATGCCAGCGAGGTGCATTTTAAGGCCACCGGAAAACCCCTCTTCTCTTCTCATATGATCGATTTGTCTGAAGAGCCAATAGAGGAGAATATCGAGCTGTGTAAAACCTATCTAAAGCGCATGAGCCCAATGGGCATGACCCTTGAAATAGAACTAGGGGTGACAGGAGGAGAAGAAGACGGAGTAGACAACACCGACGTAGACTCGTCAAAGCTCTACACCCAGCCCGAAGAAGTAGCTTATGCCTACGAAGAACTCTCTTCAATCAGTCATCGCTTCACAGTAGCCGCTGCATTTGGTAATGTTCACGGAGTATACAAACCCGGAAACGTTAAGCTAACCCCGGTTATCTTGAAGAATTCTCAGAGCTATGTGGTAGAAAAGTTTGGCATAGACCGTCCCAACCCTATCGACTTCGTATTTCACGGAGGCTCGGGTTCTAGTGTCGAAGAGATCCGTGAGTCTATCGGTTACGGGGTGGTTAAAATGAATATTGATACCGACCTGCAGTACGCCTTCACAGAAGGAATCAGAGACTACATGTCTGACAAAAAAGAATACTTGGCCGCCCAAATTGGAAACCCTGAGGGAGACGACGTTCCGAACAAAAAATATTACGATCCGCGTGTATGGTTGAGAAAAGGAGAGCTTACCTTTATCGATCGCTTGAAACAAGCCTTTGAAGACTTGAACAACGTGAACACGCTCTAAAAAGAAAAATTTATGTCATCTCTGTGGTTTAAACGAAAGGCGAAGGGCATACAAACCGCCACCGAAGAAAAGAAAGACACGCCGATAGGGCTTTGGTACAAATCGCCCACCGGCAAGATTGTTGAATCAGAAGAACTGGCCCGAAATGCCTACGTATCTCCTGAAGACGATTACCACGTGCGCATTGGAAGCAAAGAATACTTCGAACTGCTTTTTGACGACAACAAATTCACCGAATTCAACGCGAATCTCTTTTCAAAAGATCCGTTGCGCTTTGAAGACACGAAGAAATACAAAGACCGCCTAGTTGAGGCCAAGAACAAAACAGCGCTTAACGATGCGGTTCGCACGGCCTACGGAAACTCTATGGGTCGAGAACTAGTCATCGCTTGCATGGACTTCAGTTTTATCGGCGGATCTATGGGCAGCGTGGTCGGTGAAAAGATTGCCAGAGCTATCGATGTGGCGAAAAAACGCAAATCTCCGCTTTTGATTATTTCCAAATCTGGAGGAGCCCGCATGATGGAAGCAGCCTATTCGCTGATGCAAATGGCCAAAACGGCCGCAAAGCTTGCGCAGCTTGCTGAAGCCAAAATTCCATACATATCGCTGTGTACAGATCCGACCACCGGAGGTACTACCGCCTCGTATGCCATGCTTGGCGATATCAACATCTCTGAGCCTGGGGCACTTATTGGGTTTGCAGGGCCGCGAGTAGTGAAAGACACCACTGGGAAAGAGTTGCCCGAAGATTTTCAAACGGCCGAATTCTTGCAAGAACACGGATTTCTAGATTTCATAGCCCACCGAAACGAATTGAAGAAAAAAGTGAACCTATACATTGACCTCATTTTGAATCTACCCCTTCGCGAAGAAATACCATCTGAGGATTAGATTAATAGAGAATAAACGCTATCTTTGCGCCCTCATTGAAAGTCAGTGAGATA
This sequence comes from Flavobacteriaceae bacterium, assembly GCA_016780435.1. Next base: position 3,156 of record JADHLU010000001.1, on the reverse strand, counting down.
CATAAAAATCATTAACTCAATATTGGAATGTATTTAAGTAAAGAAAAGAAGACCGAAATCTTCAAACAGTACGGAGGTGCCGAGAAGAACACAGGTTCGACAGAAGGGCAAATCGCTCTATTCACCTACCGCATTAACTACCTAACAGGACACCTGAAGAAAAATCACAAAGATTACAACACAGAGCGTTCGTTGGTAAAACTCGTAGGTAAGCGCAGAAGCTTGCTCGATTATTTAAAAAATAACGACATTGAAAAATACCGATCGTTGATTAAAGACCTAGGTATTCGTAAATAAGTCTAAAGCACCGCCTTTCGCGGTGCTTTTAGTTAAAGCCCATCCGCTTTTATAAAAGTTTTTCATTGGTCATCGCTACTTAGCAACAACACAACAACAACGGCCCAAAAGCCAAAAGACCAAATGTTTAACTTGAGGCCTTGCCTCTAAACCAAGGGGTTTACCCCCAAAATTATGATTCCAAAAACCTACCAAGAGGTCATTGACCTCGGTGACGGTCGTTCGATTACGATTGAAACCGGAAAACTCGCCAAACAAGCTCATGGCTCTGTAGTGGTGCGCTCAGGAAACTGCATGTTATTGTGCACCGTAGTGTCAAACTATCAGGCATCAGACGTTGATTTCTTGCCACTTACGGTAGACTACCGTGAAAAATTTGCAGCCGCCGGAAGGTATCCTGGAGGATTCTTCAAGCGAGAAGCCCGTCCGAGTGACGGAGAGGTACTGACTATGCGTATCGTCGATCGCGTGTTACGCCCCTTATTTCCAAAAGATTACCACTCAGAAACCCAGGTAATGCTTCAAGTGATGTCACTTGATGACAGCATCACCCCTGACGCACTAGTAGGCCTAGCTGCCTCAACTGCGCTTCAACTGTCTGATATTCCGTTTGAAACGGCTATCTCAGAAGTAAGAGTGGGCCGTATTAATGGCAACTTAATTCTCAATCCATCGCTTGAACAACTGAAACTTTCTGACTTAGACATGATCATCGGAGCCTCTGCAGACTCGGTGATGATGGTCGAAGGAGAGATGAAAGAAATCAGCGAAGAAGAAATGGTCGAGGCCATCAAGTTTGCACACGAAGCCATCAAAATACAGTGTGCCGCCCAGCACAGTCTAGTTGCCCAAGTAGGCAAAAAAGACGTGCGCGAATTTGACGCCGCTGCTGAAGACTCAGCCCTAGAGGCCCGTGTTCGAAAATTGGCCTACGATCGGGTTTATGAAGTAGCCAAGCAAGGATCTTCTAAAAAAGAAAGAAGCCAAGCTTTTTCTGAAATCAAAGAGGCGGTCAAAGCCGACTTTAGTGAGGAAGAGCACGAAACTTACGGAAACTTGATTTCTAAATACTTCTACAAGATTGAGAAAGAAGCCGTTCGCAACCTAACTCTAGACGAAGGACTTCGCCTAGACGGACGTAAAACCGATGAGATTCGCCCTATTTGGTGCGAGGTCGATTACTTGCCCTCAACACACGGATCAGGTATTTTCACTAGAGGAGAAACCCAGGTGCTTTCTACGGTTACCCTAGGAACTTCTAGAGACGCCAATATCATCGATATGCCCTCACTAGAAGGCGAGGAAACCTTTTACTTACACTACAACTTTCCACCGTTCTCAACAGGAGAAGCGCGACCTATTCGCGGAACCTCTAGAAGAGAAGTGGGTCATGGAAACCTCGCTCAACGCGCGCTAAAGAACATGATTCCTGACAACTGCCCCTACACCGTAAGGGTTGTTTCAGAAGTACTCGAATCAAACGGTTCGTCATCAATGGCTACCGTATGTTCAGGAACACTGGCGCTTATGGATGCGGGTATTCAGATCACTAAGCCAGTTTCAGGTATCGCCATGGGTCTAATCACCGATGTTGAATCTGGAAAATATGCTGTACTCTCTGATATTTTGGGAGACGAAGATCACCTAGGAGACATGGACTTCAAGGTAACCGGAACCGCAGACGGTATAACAGCTTGCCAAATGGACATCAAGGTGAAGGGTCTCTCTTATGAGATTTTAACCAAGGCCCTTTACCAAGCCAAAGAAGGAAGGCTTCATATTTTAGAAAAACTCATCGAGACACTTGACACGCCTAGAGTTGATGTTAAGGCTCACGCTCCTAAAATTGTGACCACCCTAATTCCTGGAAACCTCATTGGTGCCTTTATTGGAAGTGGCGGAAAGAATATTCAAGAACTCCAAAAGTCTACCAAGTGTACCATTGTCATCAATGAGACCGAAGAAGGTGAAGGTCTAGTAGAGATTCTGGGCACTAGCCAAGACAGTATTGATGCCGTTATTGCAGCCATCGAATCGCTCATGTTCAAACCAGAGGTCGGAAACAGCTATCTCGTAAAAGTGATCAAGGTCTTAGACTTTGGAGCGGTTGTAGAGTACGTTGAAGCCCCAGGAAATGAAGTGCTATTGCACGTATCAGAGCTGGCGTGGGAACGTACCGAAAACGTAACCGACGTGGTTAATATGGGTGACGAATTCGAAGTCAAGTACATGGGCTTTGATCCGCGCACTAAAAAAGAAAAGGTCTCTAGAAGAGCTCTTTTAGAGAAGCCTGAAGGTTACATAGAGAGACCACCGCGTCAAGACCGCGATCAAAGAGGTCGTGGCTCTGACCGTAACTCACGCCGTGACTCAAATTCTAGAGGTCCAAGAGAGGGCGGAAGAAGAGACGACTAGGTCCATTCCGTCATTTTTGTGATAAAGCCGCTCCTTTTAGGGGCGGTTTTTTTTGTTAATACTACAAGGCGACTGTAACCTTTCGTTTAATTTGACGTATAACAGGGCGTACTCTTTAAATTTTACGTTTCATGAGACAGCTTAAAATCACCAAACAAGTAACCAACAGAGAGACCGCCTCTTTGGATAAATACCTTCAAGAAATTGGTAAGGTAGACCTCATCACGGCTGAGGAAGAGGTTGAACTCGCACAAAAAATAAAAGCCGGAGATCAGCGCGCCTTAGAGAAACTAACCAAGGCAAACCTTCGTTTCGTAGTTTCTGTGGCCAAGCAGTATCAAAATCAAGGCTTAACCCTCCCCGATCTCATCAATGAAGGAAACCTGGGCCTCATAAAGGCCGCACAGCGTTTTGACGAGACTAGAGGATTTAAATTTATTTCCT
>JADHLU010000095.1 GCA_016780435.1 Flavobacteriaceae bacterium | reverse complement strand
GCGGCGTTGTACGCCGAGGCGAAAAAGGCTCACGAGGGCAAAGAAAAACCCCTACCCGAACTCATAAACGCGCCCGAACGTGTTCGCTATCGCGTTCAATCGGGAGACGCCTTGAGCCTTATTGCAAAGCGCTACGGGGTGCAAGTCTCTCAGATTAAGACCTGGAACAACCTCAAAAGCAACACCATCAGAGTGGGCCAGCGACTGACGGTTTACCCGAAGCGCTATCCTAAATCTTAAATCGGCAGTCATGAAGAACAGTCTACTGGCACTAGTTATTACCCTTGTAGTTTCGGGTTGCGGATTGAAAGAGGTAAAAGATTATTTGCCCGAGTCAAATGGGCCGCTAAATCAAGTCATAGTAGTTGCCGACAACGAACTGCTCTATGGGGAGGCCGGAACCACGCTTAAAAGCTACCTGCTCGAACGCCAACTGGGCTTAGGAGTAGACGAGCCTAAGTACGACATCCGACACCTTACGCCTGACATCTTTAAAGGAGCGATCATGCGCTCGCGTTCGGTGGTGTATATGCAGTTAGACACGCTTTCGCGCGCCCACATCAAAAGAGATATGTACGCCACCCCTCAGAACCTGGTAGTGGTAAAAGGACGCAACACGGTAGAGCTAGCGCAAAATTTGCATCAGATTTTGCCTCAAGCCATTGAAAGTTTTAAGAGCAGCGACCTGAATACTGCTCAGACGCGCTTTAATCGCTCGTTGTACACAGAGCCTAGGCTGAAGAAAAACTTTGGCATCGAACTGACCATACCGTCTATCTATCGTCCGGCAAAGTTCACCGATTCATTTGCCTGGATCGACCGCCCGGTTGAAAACGGAAGCATGAACTTGCTGGTTTATACCCTAGAGGCAGACCATTTCGACAACGAAGCCACCTTTTTGCAAGACCTTATCACCATGAGAGATTCGGTTGGAAAGGCACACGTGCCCGGGCCAGACGTTGAGGGCGTAGTCACCTTTATGCAAACCGAACCCATTTTTAGACCCTATATTTTCGCCTCACAGGTGGGACAGTTTAAAGCTGCCGAGATGAGAGGAATGTGGGACATTAACGGATACCCCATGGCCGGACCCTTTGTGACCTATGTGGTTAATGATTCAATAAATAACAGAAAGGTGGTGTTGGAGGGCTTTGTTTTTGCACCCAACAAAGACAAGCGCGACTACCTCTTTGAGCTAGAGGCGATCATAAAGACATTGAAAATTGAACCGCAGCAATAGCCGCGAGGAACGACAATCCTTAGTCTTTTTTAGACTCTAGGTTTTTATCGTCTTTGTTCTTGTCTTCTGCAGAAGCGTCTTTGAATTCTTTAATTCCGCTTCCTAGACCTCTCATAAGTTCTGGAATTTTCTTGCCCCCGAAAAGAAGCAAAATAATAACCACAACCAGAACGATTTGCCAAGGACCTACTAGACCTAATGAAATTGCGAGCGACATACAACACGTATTTATAGAAATGTAAATGTAGTAAAATTAAAGTGTTTAAAGGCCATCGCGTATATTTGTCTCCATGGCAAAGGCTCATTCAGACCCTCAAAAAGAGCGCTCAAAGCTTTTAGATAAGTTTAAACTTGTAGTGGTTAATGACGATACCTTTGAAGAGGTCTACACCCAAAGCTTAAGCCGGTTAAACGCCTACATTATCATCGTATTTGTCGTTTCAGCCATTGCCTTTTTCACCTTTTTACTCACCGCTACCACTCCACTGCGCTACCTGGTGCCCGGCATAGAATCTGCAGAGGTTAAACGACAAGTGACCTCCTTGGCAGAAAGAACAGATTCTATTTATCAGGTAATGGAGCGCAATAAGCGCTACCTCAACCAGTTAAGTAGTGTGATAAGAGGAGAGGTCAGCTATGACGACCTGCCTAAAGACAGTCTGTTGACCGATCCGGGCCTGGTGTTAAGCGACGCCGTATTGGAGGCTCAAAAAAACGTGGCCATGCTGTCGCTTGAAAGTGAAGTGAGGCGCGAAGACCAGTACAACCCGCTGATCACCGAAGACAGTTTTGAAAACCTCATGTTCTATGTTCCTGTTGAGGGGGTGATTTCCCAGCCTTACGATCCGCTTTCGGATCATTTAGCCATTGACATAGCCGCCAAGACAGGCTCTGCGGTTAAGGCGGTGGCCGACGCGACGGTCATTCACGCCGAGTGGTCTACGGCCACGGGCTACAATCTCATTCTGATACACCAAAACAACATGCTTTCGGTCTACAAGCACAACGGAGAGCTTTTTAAAAAACAAGGCGACGCTGTTCGCGCCGGAGAGGTGATTGCCTTGGTCGGAAACACCGGCGAACTCTCCACCGGAGCCCATCTTCATTTTGAATTGTGGAGAGGCGGAAAGCCGATCGACCCTCAAAACTATATCAACTTCTGATGAACTTGAAGGCCCTATTTGCAAAGCCTTATGCGCGTTGGCAGATCGCTAGAGAACAGCGCTGGCAGCGCCACCCTGAAGCGACCCAAGAGAAGGTCTTTAAGCACCTCGTTACCACAGCCGCCCAGACCGCCTTTGGCCAAGACCATCATTTTGATCAAATCACCTCGCCTGCAGACTTTGCCAAACGCGTGCCCATTCGCGATTATGAAGAGCTCAAGCCCTACGTAGAGCGCATAATTGCTTCAGAAAAAGACGTGCTTTGGCCTGGAGCTCCTGAATATTTAGCCAAAACTTCTGGAACCACCTCTGGCGCAAAGTACATTCCCATAACAAAGGCCTCTATGGCCGAGCAAGTGAAATCGTCTAAAATGGCCTTGTTGAACTACATTGTTCAGCGCAATAATGCCGACTACGTTAAGGGCAAGATGATTTTTCTACAGGGAAGCCCTGTGCTCGACAAAAAAGGCGCGATCAAGATGGGTCGCCTTTCGGGCATTTCTGCTCATTACCTGCCGAAATACTTATTAAGAAACAGATTGCCGAGCTACCAAACCAACATCATTGAAGACTGGGAAACCAAGGTAGAGGCTATTGTTGAGGAGACCGTTACCCAAGACATGACGTTGATTGCGGGCATTCCTTCATGGGTTCAGATGTATTTTGAGCGTTTAGTGGCGCGAACCGGAAAGAAGGTTGGAGAGTTGTTTCCCAACTTTTCGCTTTTTGTCTACGGCGGAGTAAACTTTGAGCCCTACCGGCAAAAATTCGAAGCCTTAATCGGTCGCAAAGTAGACAGCATAGAGCTGTTTCCGGCAAGCGAAGGATTCTTTGCCTATCAAGACCGATTGAACGAAAAAGGACTTCTGCTTCAATTGAATTCAAACATTTTCTACGAATTTGTTCGGGCCGATGAGTTCTATTCAGAAAAGCCTAAGCGCCTTACCATTGCAGAGGTTGAATTAGATGTAGACTACGCATTAATCATCAGCTCAAACGCGGGCCTATGGGCCTATAATATTGGTGATACGGTTCGTTTCGTTTCGCTTAACCCGTACCGAGTGATTGTTTCTGGTAGGTTGAAGCACTTTATCTCAGCCTTTGGCGAGCACGTCATTGCCAAAGAGGTAGAAGAAGCCCTGTCGGTTGCGCTGAAAGAGGCGGGTCATGGCGCTGAGGTTGTTGAGTTTTCGGTGGCACCTCAGGTCGCTCCGGAGCATCCGCATACCTTGCCCTACCACGAGTGGTTTATTGAGTTTGGCCAAGAACCTGCAGATTTAGCCGCTTTTATGCGCGCTATTGACTTGTCTATGCAGCAACAAAACGTCTATTACAAAGACTTAATAGACGGAAAGATTTTGACCCCCGCAGTGCTGACTAAGGTTCGCAAGGGAGGTTTTGAGGCCTTTATGAAGGCCGAAGGAAAACTAGGAGGCCAAAACAAAATCAAACGCCTGTCAAATGATCGGTCGGTAGCCGACGCCCTAACTCCGTTTACAGAGCCATGAAGACCGTTGTAATCACTGGGGCCGCTGGCTTTTTAGGGTCGCACTTAGCTGACCGAATGCTCTCAGAGGGCTACAGAGTAGTGGGTATAGACAACCTCATCACCGGAGACCTCAAGAACCTAGAGCATTTGAAAAGCGATTCGCGCTTTGAATTTGTAGAACACGACGTCACGACCTACACCTCAGTAAAAGGTGCAGTGGACTGCATACTTCACTTTGCCTCGCCAGCCAGCCCTATTGACTATTTAAAGATTCCTATTCAAACGCTAAAGGTCGGTTCACTGGGCACGCATAATCTTTTGGGAATGGCCAAAGAGAAGAAGGCCCGCTTTATGATTGCCTCTACCTCTGAGGTTTATGGCGATCCGCTAGAGCATCCGCAGTCAGAAACCTACAACGGAAACGTAAACGCGATTGGCCCCAGGGGAGTTTACGATGAGGCCAAGCGTTTTCAAGAGTCTATGACCATGGCCTATCACCGCGTGCACCGATTAGATACGCGAATAGCCCGAATTTTTAACACCTACGGCCCTAGAATGCGACTGAATGATGGACGGGTGATACCGGCATTCATTGGTCAGATCTTGAGAGGCGAGCCTTTGACTGTTTTTGGAGATGGCAGTCAGACGCGTTCTTTCTGTTTTGTAGACGATTTGGTCGAGGGTATTTTTAGGTTGCTGAGCGCCTCCTATCACCTTCCGGTGAATCTGGGAAACCCTCACGAAACGACCATTCTAGAATTCGCCAAAGAATTGCTTGAACTGACCGAAAGCAAAAGTGAAATACAGTTTGAGCCGCTTCCGGTAGACGATCCGATGAAGCGTCAGCCCGACATTTCGTTAGCCCAAGACTTGCTGGGCTGGAAGCCAGAAACCCCGCGTAGAGAGGGGCTGGCAAAAACTATCGCCTATTTTAGGCAACTCAGCCCCGAAGAGCTGAGGCACAAAGAACACCGAACATTCAATTGATACACGCATGAAGCACCGCATACTTATTTTAGGATCTGGAGGAAGAGAACACGCCATAGCCCATAGTTTATCAAAGAGTCCTAGGTGTGAAGCGCTTTTTGTGGCTCCTGGAAACGCCGGAACCGCCGAAGTAGCCCAAAATATCGAATTGTCGGTGAGCGA
>JADHLU010000094.1 GCA_016780435.1 Flavobacteriaceae bacterium | reverse complement strand
CCGCAAAGAAAATGCGCTTGAAGTCTTCACGTTCAATTTTCTCCTTGGGGGCAAAAATGGCGGCTAGCCAGAAGAAGACGAATCCGCCGATCACCCGCATAAAGATAAAGGCAAACGGACTCACTAGGTCGGGCATAACCCCCTTAGCAACGGTGTGATTTAGGCCGTAAATGGTGGTAGCCCCTAGAGCTGCTAAAAGCGCTAGAATGCGCTTTCTCATTGATGCAAAGCCTGTTTGGCCGCCTCAAGAACGGCCTTCGCGTTGCCGATAAAGATGGCCTCTTCAGTGACCACTACCGGCCTTTTCAAGAAGGTGTAATGCTCTAGAATGAGCGAACGGCAGTCTTGTTCTGAAAGCGTTTTTTCGGATAGGTTTCGCTGTCGGTACAAGACGGCTCTTCTGCTGAAGAGGGCCTCGTAACTTCCGGCTAATTTAGCCATGTGATCGAGGGCTTTTTCTGAGATGCCTTTCGATTTGATTTCGACGAGCTCAATGTCGCTTGTAGGAGCCAAAAATTCGAGTGCCTTCTGACAGGTTTTGCAGGTCTCTAGGTAAAAAATGGTGCGCATATCAGTCGTTTTGAGCCGCCCACAAAAGTACGGATCCTTGGGCTAAGGGTTCAATTAAAATCTTTTGCGAATTTGAAAATTTTGCCCCCCTCTCAGCATAGAAATAGCATAATTTTGCAGCAGTATTATTAATCGTTCAAAAAATGCATGTAGATACCCAAAGCGCAATCGATAACTTCATGAGTGAAGTGCGCAGTCGAAACGGTCATGAACCCGAATTTTTGCAGGCGGTTCAAGAGGTGGCTGATACGGTTATTCCGTATATCGTACAGCACGATATTTACCACGGAAAAAACATTTTATTGAGAATGGTTGAACCCGAGCGCCTTATTTCTTTTAGAGTGGCTTGGGTAGATGACAAAGGAGAAATTCACGTGAATCGCGGCTATAGAATTCAAATGAATTCGGCCATCGGACCTTATAAAGGAGGCCTGCGCTTTCACCCGACGGTAAACGCAAGTGTACTCAAGTTTTTGGCCTTCGAACAAGTCTTTAAAAATAGTTTAACCACGCTTCCGATGGGCGGTGCAAAGGGCGGATCTGACTTTGACCCTAAGGGAAAATCAGACGACGAGATCATGCGCTTCTGCCATGCCTTCATGGCTGAACTGTGCAGACACATCGGTCCGAACACAGACGTTCCGGCGGGAGACATCGGTGTTGGTGCAAGAGAGATAGGTTACCTCTTTGGTGCTTACAAAAAGACCCGAAATGAATTTACTGGGGTACTCACCGGAAAGGGATTGAGTTGGGGCGGATCGCAAATTCGCCCTGAGGCCACAGGCTACGGAACGGTCTATTTTGCACAGAGCATGTTACAGACTAGAGGAGAATCAATAGAAGGTAAAAACGTGGTCATTTCTGGTTCAGGAAACGTCGCCCAATTCGCGGCAGAAAAGGTCTTACAACTGGGAGGAAAGGTGCTCACGCTATCTGATTCAGGTGGATATATCTACGATCCAGACGGAATCGACGAAGAAAAGCTCTCTTTTGTTATGGACCTGAAGAACAATAAGCGCGGTCGCATCATGACCTATGTAAGAGAATACCCAAAGGCAACCTATCACGAGGGTAAGCGCCCATGGGATGTAAAGTGCCAGATCGCTCTTCCGTGTGCAACGCAGAACGAATTGACAGGTGAAGATGCTATTCAAATGATTAAAAACGGATTAATCGCTGTGTCTGAAGGAGCAAATATGCCTTCTACTCCCGAGGCCATTCACCATTTTCACGATCACAAAATTTTATTTGCACCCGGTAAGGCTTCCAACGCAGGAGGGGTGGCTACCTCGGGTCTTGAGATGTCACAAAACTCGCTACGCATCAGCTGGACTCGTGAAGAGGTCGATGTTAAGCTCCGAAGTATAATGAGTGATATTCACGACGCGTGCACACATTACGGCTTGGAAGAAGACGGCTATTGCAACTATGTTAAAGGAGCAAATATTGCCGGATTCGTAAAGGTTGCCGATGCCATGCTTGCTCAAGGAGTGATTTAAGGTATTGAGCGCTCAGGTTGTACACACAGAGCTCATCGTTTTAAGCCGGCTAAGGTACGGTGATACCAGTCTTATTGTTCGAGCCTACACCCGAGAGCTCGGTCTGCAATCGTATATGGTAAAGGGAGTGCTTAAGCCCACAAAAACAGGGCTTAAGCCTTCTTATTTTCAGAGCCTTACTCGATTAAATGCCGTGGTCACTTATTCGGCCAAAGCTCAAAAGCTTGAGGCAATCAGAGAGGCCAAACCCGCCGCTAAAACCAATGGATTTTCAGCCGATGTACTCAAGTCGAATGTGGCGCTGTTTATGGCTGAGGTTCTTTCAATGCTGTTGTCGGAAGAGCAAGAAGATCAGCAGCTTTACCATTTTTTGACGGATCAAATTGATCGGCTTGATTCTGAAGCCGTTGGCCCGGATTACCTTATTTTATTTTTGCTGCGACTAGCTCATTTCATGGGCTGCTTTCCAGATAAGGCGTTTGAGCCATCTCAGGTATTTGACTTGAGCCAGGGCCTGTTTACCGAGCCTCAACTCGCCCTTACCCCCCTTTCAACAGAAGCTTCTGAACTACTCTATCGCTATTTAGGCACGAATTTTGATAAAGATCAGCGCATAAATGCTTCGAAAGCGACTAGGCAAGAAGTTTTAGAAGGGCTATTAAGGTATTTTTCTTTTCAAATAGCCGGATTCAAATTTCCCAAATCGCTCGAGATCATTCAATCGATCTTTTGATGAGATTTTTAACGGTGATGGTATTGTGGGCCTTGGGGCTCTCAGTTTACGCACAGCAGGTGGTGGTCAAAGATTCTTTGAGCGGCGACCCGCTTTCTGGCGTGATCATATACAATGAATCGAGAAGCGCCTTCACCACAACCGGCTCAAACGGTCGGGCTGAGCTCGATCGATTTGCCGCTAAAGAGCTGTTGTTTTTTAGACACATGGGCCATGGGTTGCTCAAGCGGCTTAAGTCATCGATTGAAAATGGAGAAACCCTTTTATTGAGTTCACAATCTGAGGGTCTAGATGAAATTGTTATTTCAGCTTCGCGCTTTGCAGAGGTTGCTCGAAAGTTGCCTGTTCGCGTTCGAAAAATTGGCGATCAAGAAATTGCCTTGACTCAGCCTCAAACGGCTGCAGATTTACTGCAAAATACGGGTGCGGTTTTTGTGCAAAAAAGTCAGCTGGGGGGTGGAAGCCCCATGATCAGAGGCTTTGCAACCAACAGAGTGCTCATAACTGTAGACGGCATCCGCATGAACAATGCCATTTTCAGAGGGGGTAATATTCAAAATGTAATATCTATAGACCCATTTACACTCGATAAAGTGGAGATACTGTACGGCCCCGGAACGGTAATTTCGGGGAGCGACGCTATCGGAGGAGTAATGAATTTTTACACCCGAGAACTCGAAGAACTTGAGTCGGCTAATGAGACCTTGCAGCAAACCGACTATGCACTGCGCATGTCTACTGCTGCCTCTGAGCGTACGGTACATGTGTCTCATAAGATTGTTAGCCCGAAGATTGCCGGGTTCATCAGCTTTTCGCGTATGTCGGTTGGCGATTTAAAAATGGGGTCTGATGGGCCTGACTCGTATCTCAGATCTTTTTACGTTAAGAGCGATGGTGGGAAAGATCAAGTGGTACAAAATGAAGACCCTCAAAAGCAAGTTGGCAGCGGATTTGATTCGTATCACTTCACGGCAAAAGCACGTCACCGTATTTCAAAAGAATGGCACCAGCAATTGGGTTTATTTTTCAATACTACATCTGATTTCGGACGTTACGATCGCCTGATTCAGACCCGTAAAGGGTTACCACGATCAGCAGAGTGGTATTACGGTCCTCAGCAGTGGCTCATGACTTATTACAAACTCACCCAAGAAGCTGAAAAGACCCGTCATCAATTTTCTGCGGCCTATCAGCGATTTAATGAATCGCGCTTTGATCGTGCTTTCGGAGATCCCGTCTTGAATGAAGCTCAAGAAAATGTAGACGTGATCAATATTTCACTAGACGCAGAGCGCATACTTTCTGAAAACAGTTTGTTGAGGTATGGGGTTGCTCTAGACCACAACTTAATCGGATCGTCTGCCTTAAGCTTGGATCAAAAAAATTCGAAGACAAACACTTTGGTCTCTCGCTACCCCGACAGATCAGATTGGGGAGCCTGGGCGCTTTACGCGGCAATTCAACACTCTTTTTCTGAAAAGCTCACGTTCAATGCTGGTGCCCGTTACAATCAAGTGAACAGCACTATTGATTTTGGGCAAAACCCGTTTACGGCTGATTTCGGGATCCAGCAATTCGATACAAACGCCCTTACCTATTCTCTTGGACTCAATTTTGACCGCGATCGTCATTGGCATTTTAGGGCTAATCTCTCAACGGGGTTTAGGGCTCCTAATATCGATGACCTATCAAAAGTGTTTGATTCAGAGCCCGGAAGCGTGGTTGTGCCCAATCCGAGCTTGCAGTCTGAAAAAGCAATTACCGCCGAATTGGGCGTAAGGCGAAGATGGGGACGAAAATTGTGGTTAGATAGCAGCATTTTTCACTCGCGTCTAAACGATGCTCTCATTCGAAGACCCTTTACCTATGGCGGACAAGCGCAAATCGAATACAGAGGCATTCTAAGCGAGGTGTTGGCCGTTCAAAATGGGGCTAGCGCTGAGGTTGTAGGTGCAGAACTGGCGATTTACAGTCACTTGAGTCGTCATTTTTCGGCTCGGGCCTTTGCGAATTATACCCGCGGAATTGAGACAGACGCAGAGGGGGTTGAGTCGTATATGAGGCATGCCGCACCGTTTTTTGGATTGGTTCAGCTTCGCTTTTTAAGTGGGCGATTCAGCGCCGTTGCCGACAGCCAATTCAACGGTGCCATTGAGCATGAGCGATTGGCGCTGTCTGAGCGCGAAAAAGACTTTATGTACGCCTTAGACGAAATGGGCAGACCCTATAGCCCCGCATGGCAAACAGTCAATTTTCGCATGAACTACGAGCTGAGAAGGTGGCAGTTATTTCTTGCGCTAGAAAACATCTTAGACCAGCGTTATC
>JADHLU010000093.1 GCA_016780435.1 Flavobacteriaceae bacterium | reverse complement strand
GCCTACCTATTCACCGTGAGGCCCCAGCCTTTGAGAACCTTTCGACCTCTACAGAGGTTTTGTTTACGGGAATCAAGGTCATTGACCTCATTGAGCCTTACGCCAAAGGGGGTAAAATCGGACTTTTTGGAGGAGCCGGCGTGGGTAAAACAGTGCTTATTCAGGAGCTGATTAACAATATTGCAAAGGGGCACGGAGGACTTTCAGTTTTCGCCGGAGTAGGAGAACGCACCCGAGAAGGAAATGACCTTCTTCGTGAAATGCTCGAGTCGGGTATTATCAAGTACGGAGAGGCCTTCATGGAAGAGATGGAAAAGGGCGGCTGGAACCTTTCTAAGGTGGATAAAGAGGCCTTGAAAGAATCTAAGGCAACCTTTGTTTTCGGACAGATGAACGAGCCTCCCGGGGCAAGAGCACGCGTTGCTCTTTCAGGTCTTACAATAGCCGAATACTTTAGAGACGGAGCAGGAGACGGACAAGGTAAAGACGTGCTCTTCTTCGTAGACAACATTTTCCGATTCACTCAGGCGGGTTCTGAGGTATCTGCCCTTTTAGGACGTATGCCTTCTGCGGTAGGTTATCAGCCCACTCTAGCCTCTGAGATGGGTGCCATGCAAGAGCGCATCACCTCTACCAAAAACGGATCAATCACCTCAGTTCAGGCGGTATACGTTCCTGCGGATGACTTAACTGATCCAGCGCCTGCCACAACCTTTGCCCACCTTGATGCCACCACTGTACTTTCGAGAAAGATTGCGGAGCTCGGAATTTACCCTGCAGTAGATCCGCTTGATTCTACCTCACGCATCTTGACAGCAGACATCTTAGGAAGCGAGCATTACGATTGCGCACAGCGCGTAAAAGAGCTGTTGCAGCGTTACAAAGAGCTTCAAGACATCATTGCCATCTTAGGTATGGAAGAGCTCTCAGAAGAAGACAAACTCGCTGTATCAAGAGCGAGACGCGTTCAACGTTTCTTGTCTCAGCCATTCCACGTGGCCGAACAATTCACCGGTATTCCTGGAGTACTAGTAGACATTAAAGAAACGATCAAAGGGTTCAACATGATCATGGATGGTGAGTTAGACCACCTTCCTGAGGCGGCATTCAACCTTAAGGGAACGATAGAAGAGGCCATCGAAGCCGGAGAAAAAATGTTGGCTGAGGCCCAATAATCGCATTTAGCGCATAAATATGAGGTTAGAAATTATTTCGCCAGAAGCGACTTTGTACCAGGGAGAGGCCACAGCGGTTACTGTTCCGGGTGTAAAGGGGTCTTTTCAGATATTAGAAAAGCACGCCTCTATCGCTTCGGTGCTGCAAAAAGGAGCCTTAATTGTCATAGGCCTTGATCGCCAACTTTTGGCGTCTTCTCATGCCGCTAATTTTCAAACGAAAGCAGACGAGACCTCATTACTCATTCAAGGAGGAGCAGTTGAGATGAAAGACAATAAGCTGATCGTGCTTATTGACTAGGTTTAGACTGCGTCTTCAGTTTATTGCGTTTAACTTTTCGTAGATCAACTCGGTCGACCAACCTCTGTAACGCAGGTACTCAAACACCTTCTTTTTTCGAGTCTCTAGGGACAATCCTTGAACGGCTTCTATTTTTCGCTGCGCTAGCTGATCAAAGATGTCGAGATAGGGTTCTTCTTCAAAAACCGTAGCGGCTTTCTTTAGGTTATAGCTACTTATGCCGCGCAGTTTTAATTCGCGCAGAATGCGTTCTAGTCCCCAAGACTTGATCCGAAGCCTGCCCAAGGTGAACTGCACCGTAAAGCGCTCTTCATTCAAGTAATTCTGCTCAATAAGGTAACCTATAATATGGGCGATAGATTCTTCTATCATTCCCATAGACTTCAGTTTCTCTTCTACTTCTTTATGACAGCGCTCTTGATAGGCGCAAAAGGCCTCTATTTTACGTTTAGCTTCGGTCACACTGCCCACTGGGGTTACTGATCTTTTGTAATACATGATGCCCAAAGTTACTAGGGTATGCTGCAAAAAAAAAGGCGGCCCTACAGGGCCGCCTTTTTTATAAGCGTATCGCTTTGCCTTCTTTTGTATTAAAGGTATACTGCAAGTAGGTAAAGGCGTCTCTCGGAATGATATGAACCCATACTTTATGCTTTTTATACCATTTGTATCTCAGAGAAAACAACCCTTTGGTAAGGTAAGCTGCAATAAACGGATGTATATGCAGATAGACCTTATCCTTAACTTTCTTAAGGGCTATTTTTTCAATTTGATACTCCAGCTTGTCGATTAAGCTGATTGGAGCCTCCACAGAATCTTCGACAGCGTCTGGATTCTTTTCGGTTGTGGTGATATTCATTTCAGGACGTACCCGTTGACGGGTAATCTGAATGAGGCCAAACTTGGTCGGAGGCAGAATTTTATGCTTCGCTCGATCATCTTTCATCTCTTCTTTAAGAAGGTCGTAAAGCTTTTTTCGATGCTCACCCTTATTCATGTCGATGAAGTCTACCACAATGATTCCGCCCATATCGCGCAAACGCAATTGCCTTGCCACTTCTGAGGCTGCAATCATGTTTACTTCTAATGCGGTGTCTTCTTGGCTGTTTGCTCGATTTGATCGATTTCCGCTATTAACGTCAATCACGTGCATAGCCTCGGTGTGTTCGATGACTAAATAAGCCCCTTTAGACATGGAGGCAGTTCTTCCAAATGAGGTTTTGATCTGCCGATCTATGCCAAACTTTTCATAGATGGGGGTCACTTCGGTGTGAAGCTTTATTAGGGATTCGTGTTTGGGAGAAATTTGACTCAAGTATTCTTTGATCTGATCGGCCATTTCTGGATCGTCAGTATGTATACCCGTGAAACTTTCATTGAAAACATCTCTTAGATAGCTCGTTGAACGGTTAAGCTCTAGGAGAACTTTTGAAGGATGTTGCCCCTTACTTACGTTTTCACAAAGGGTCTCCCATTTTTGGATTAGGCGTTTTATGTCCTGATCTAATTCGGCAACCTTTTTGCCTTCTGCAACGGTTCTGATGATGATTCCGAAGCCTTTAGGTCTTATGCTAGTTACCAATCGCTTAAGGCGACTTTTTTCTTCAGAGCTCTCAATTTTTTGAGATACTGAAATGCGGTCTGAGAACGGTACCATCACAACGTAGCGTCCTGCTAGAGAAAGTTCAGAGCTAATTCGCGGTCCTTTGGTCGAGATAGGTTCTTTTACAATTTGAACCAGAATCGACTGATTGGCCTTAATTATATCGCTGATACTTCCGTCTTTATCAATTTCTTCTTCTAACGAAAAGTTAGATAAACTGTAGTTTGAGATCTTCTTACTCAGAAGTGCTTTGGTGAATTTCATCAATGAATTGAACTGAGGGCCCAAATCATGGTAGTGTAAAAAAGCATCTTTTTGATGCCCAACATTCACAAAAGCTGCGTTTAATCCCGAAACGGGCTTACGCACTTTGGCTAAAAATATATCACCCACTGAGAAGCTGTTTTCACTGGCTTCACGGTGAAGTTCTAAAAGCTTTCCGTCTTTTAATAAGGCAAAATCGACAGCTTCAGAACTTGTCTTTATAATTAATTCTTTATTCACTGTTTCGATTTATTAATGCATGAAAAGTCTGCACGCATGCAGTTTCTATGCACTGTATTAAACAATAGTGTCATTCACAAAAGTGAACGACTAACGATTTCAGATGTCAAAGAACGTACGCTAGTACTAAAGAAATAAAGCCGCTGTTAAACGAACTTTAGAGCGGCTTATTTCTTCTTGTGTCGGTTTGCTCTTCTGCGCTTCTTGCGCTTGTGTGTAGCTACCTTATGTCTTTTTCTTTTTTTACCACTAGGCATAGTGTCTCAAAATTTTCGGTTACTAGTTATTTTACGGTTACGCTGCCCTTTACTCCTTCAACAAAAACCTTGGCAGGTTTAAATGCGGGAACGTTGTGCGCAGGAATCTTGATAGTTGTGTTTTTAGAGATGTTTCTCCCTGTCTTTTCAGCTCTTCTCTTGATGATAAAGCTTCCAAAGCCTCTGAGGTAAACGTTATCTCCTTGTTCAAGAGAAGCTTTTACTTCTTCCATGAAAGACTCTACGGTGGCTTGAACGTCTCCTTTTTCTAAACCAAGCTTCTCAGAGATAGTGTTTACGATATCTGCTTTCGTCATATGCTCGTTATCTTTAATAAATTTTTAAGGCTTGCAAATATATAAATAATAAGCTGTTTATCTTCTTAAGGATCTAAATTTTAGGACAGTATGCAAAAGATAGCGGGTGAAAGCTGGTTTGCCTCTTACTTACACGAGTGGTATGAGAAGCACAAGCGATCGTTGCCTTGGAGACAAGCAGATGACCCTTACCTGATATGGATCTCAGAGATTATTCTGCAGCAGACCAGGGTTGATCAAGGTTTACCGTATTACAAGCGTTTTGTAGAAACCTTTTCAACGGTGCACGAACTGGCGGAGGCTTCAGAAGACGAAGTATTGCGTTGTTGGCAGGGACTAGGATATTACTCTAGGGCAAAAAATCTTCACGCCACAGCCAAGCAACTTGTCAACGACTATGGAGGGCGATTTCCATCAACCTACGACGAACTTCTTCAATTAAAAGGCATCGGGCCCTACACCGCCGCCGCCATTGCTTCGTTTAGCTTTAAGCAGCCGCATGCGGTAGTTGATGGCAATGTGTTTCGGGTTTTGTCACGTGTTTTTGGGGTTGAAACTCCCATCAATTCAACCGGGGGCAAACGTCAATTTACCGAATTAGCCCAGTCATTGATAGATGTAAAAAGTCCAGACCGGTATAACCAGGCCATCATGGAATTTGGTGCCTTGCAGTGCACGCCCAAGAATGTCCAATGTGATCATTGTGTCATGGCGGAAAAGTGCAGCGCTTTGGCTAGTCGAAGGGTTGCCGATTTACCCATCAAACTTAAAAAGACCAGGGTCAAGCCCAGGAGCCTGCACTATTTCGCTGTTGAAGATAGTTTGGGAAGGCAGCGCCTGATAAAGCGTGATAAAAAGGGGCTGTGGGCTGGGCTTTACGAGTTTCCGTCTGTAGAATTAGGCCCTCATGAATCGGTGACCGATGAGCTTGTTGCTGAGCTGTTCGGATCTGTTCAGCACTGGTCTATAGTCGATCAG
>JADHLU010000092.1 GCA_016780435.1 Flavobacteriaceae bacterium | reverse complement strand
GGCTCAAAAACCTTACAGTCTTTTATAGAGGCAAATTTATGGGATGAGGCTTACGTTTTTAAGGCAGTGAAAGAGCTTCAGTCTGGAATTAAAGCGCCATCGGCATTTCAGCTCAAGGAAATCGGCTCAAGTAAAGGCGACCGAGTTTTACATGCCCTAAATTCTTTTGTCTAAGCCTTAATTGATCATCTAGTTTTTTCGATAAGTTCGCGCAAATAATCCGGAACAGCTATCGGTTTAAATGTACCCGATTGGATGCATACTAAGCGCACCACTGCCTCCACCAATAACACACCACTTTCGTTGTAAATCTCGCTTTGAAATTCAATAGAAGAACCCCCCATTTCGCTGACCCGAGATTCGATTCGAAGAAGGTCGTCATAACGAGCCGGGGAGCGGTAATTTAACGAAGCGTGAACCACGGGCAACAACACGCCATTTTTTTCCAATTCAGCATAGGAAAATCCTAGATCTCTTAGCCATTCAACACGCGACAACTCTAAGTAATTCAGATAGTTAGAGTGATAAACCACTCCCATTTGATCAGTTTCAGAATAGCGTACCCTTAGTTGAATCTCACCCTTGTTTTTCATGTTATAAAATGTTTATGCTAAGGTAAAGCCGCCATGCTCTAGAGTTATGATAAAAAAAGAAATATTACAACCCTATTTTAATTTTTTTTAACCAAAAGAAGTGAACATATTTGCTACTACATACAGAAACTCTTTCTGAGGTTCTTTACATAACAATTGTAGCTAATTAAGAATACCAAAAAACCAAGTCTTTTGAAGATGTCTGCGGAATATGTTTGGAATCAATGTTTGTCTTTTATCGAAGACAACATCCAACCTCAGGCCTACAAAACCTGGTTTGAACCCATCATCCCCGTAAAGCTGCACGATCAAGCCCTTAGCATTCAAGTACCCAGTAAGTTTTTTTACGAATGGCTCGAAGAACATTATGTCAAGTTGCTTCGAGTAGCCTTGAGAAAAGAACTCGGAGAAAACGCCAAGTTGGTCTACGTAATCAAAATGGAAAATGCCGATAAATCTAGTTCCTTTACCGAGCAAATTCCAAGTAAGCAAAAGAGTCTGTTTGCGCCACAGGAGATCGATGTTCCGCTTGTAGGCAAAGATCCAGGTCTTAAAAATCCTTTTGTAATTCCTGGCATTCGCAATATTAAAATCGATGCACAACTAAACGCATCTTACAGCTTTGAGAATTTTTTAGAAGGCGAATCCAACCGACTAGCGCGCTCTGCTGGCCAGGCTGTTGCAAATAAACCGGGAGGCACCTCGTTTAATCCGCTACTTATTTTTGGTAACGTAGGTCTAGGAAAAACCCATCTACTCCACGCAATAGGTGTAGATATTAAAGAAAAAAACGCCGACAAAACCATCCTTTACATATCTGCCGAAAAATTCACTCAGCAATACATCGAATCGGTAAAAAATAATACCCGCAACGACTTCATTCACTTCTACCAACTCATCGATGTGCTGCTTATCGATGATGTACAGTTCTTAGCCGGTAAGAGCGGCACCCAAGATGTGTTTTTCCACATCTTTAATCATTTACACCAAAACGGAAAACAAGTGGTGCTTTCGTCAGATAAGGCTCCTGTAGACATGCAAGACATCGAGCAGCGTCTACTTTCGAGGTTTAAATGGGGGTTATCGGCCGAGCTCAGTCCGCCCGACTACCAGACCCGCGTGGCCATTCTAAAGAATAAGCTCTATCTCGACGGTATGGAAATGCCAGAAGAAATTATCGATTACATCGCTCAAAACATTAAGAGTAATATCAGAGAGCTCGAAGGGGCCATCATATCGCTCATTGCACAGGCCTCATTCAATAAGAAAGAAATTAACCTCGAGCTAGCTCAACATGTGGTCGATAAGTTTGTCAAGAACACCAAGAAAGAGGTTTCCATTGAATACATTCAAAAAATGGTGGCAGACTACTTCGAAATGGATTTGGTCACCTTGCAGTCGAAGACCCGAAAACGCCATATTGTTCAAGCCCGTCAACTAGCGATGTACTTCGCGAAGCGATTCACTAAGGCTTCATTAGCTAGCATAGGCTCACAAATTGGCAAAAGAGACCATGCCACTGTATTGCATGCCTGCAGAACGGTTGAAAATTTGGCTGACACAGACAAGCAATTCAAAAAGTACATAGAAGACCTTTCAAAGAAGTTCTCCTAAAGCATACACCCTTTAACCCTCTTTCATGGAAAAAGGTACGCTTTACCTCATTCCTGTTCCACTTGGCGAATCAGTTGTTAGTTCATGCATTCCCGAAGGTGTAATGGACCAGGTTAAAAAACTTTCTCATTTCGTTGTAGAAAACGAGAAAACGGCAAGACGTCACTTGAAAAGTCTTTATCCAGAGGTTGACCAGTCTTCGCTCTTCATAGAGGTCCTTAACCTCAAAACTAAGGCTGATGAAATCGATTTTCTTCTTGAACCCTGTTTGAACGGGCATTCTGTCGGATTGCTCTCAGAGGCAGGCTGCCCCGCTGTTGCAGATCCGGGAGCCCTCCTCATTAGGCGTTGTCACCAACTGAAAATACCGATTAAACCTTTTGTAGGGCCTTCTTCTATACTGCTAACGCTTATGGCAAGCGGTTTGAATGGGCAGCAATTTTCGTTTAACGGATACCTTCCGCACGATGCCCACGAGCGAAAAAAACAACTCAAAGCACTCGAGCGCGAATCGTTACAAAAAAAGCAGACTCAACTATTTATGGAGACTCCGTACAGAAACGATAAACTACTGCGGGAACTCCTAGACACCTTGAGTCTTGACACTCTTTTAACCGTAGGTGTTGAGATGAGTCTGACCGGGGAAGAAATTCACACGAAAACGGTAGCCGAGTGGTTAAGCACACCTTTACCTTCTTTGAATAAACGGCCGAGCATTTTTGCGCTTCTTAAAGAATCTTGATCACCGCCTGATTTGACGACTATTTAGCCATGAGGCATAGGCCTTTGCCTTTTCGTTGTGCTCAGAAAGGCTTTTAGAAAAATGGTGGTATCCGATTTTGGTACTATCGGCAACAAAATAAAGAAAGTCGTGCTTTTCTGCATTTAGTACAGCGTCGACATAATCAATCTCGGGCATAAAAATGGGCCCTGCCGGCAGTCCGTAATTTTGATACGTATTGTAAGGAGAATCTATACGTAAGTCTTTGTACAGAACGCGGCGTATAACGGTGTCAAAATTGGCGTAGCGCTCCTTTAAGGCGTAGATAACTGTTGGGTCTGCTTGAAGCTTCATTTTGCGCTTCAATCGATTGAGGTATACTCCGGCAATGCGCCGCGACTCTTCCCTTTTTACCGATTCTTTGTAAACAATCGAAGCCAATGTGTACACTTCGGCCGGGGAGAGTTTACTATCGTGTGCCCGCTGCAAGCGTTCATCATCCCAAAAACTGGCGTGCTCCTTTAACATTCGCGATCGAAATTGACTCGCCGAGGTGTTCCAGTAAAACTCGTAGGTGTTTGGAATAATTAGTGTGAGTGCGGTGTACTTATTTAGCTTAGTTTGAAACAAAAAATCGCGTTCGTAAAAGGCTTCTATAAGCGAAAGGCTATCTGCTTCAATAAAGTGACTGACATATCCCAGTACGTCTTCTAGTCGCTCTTTGGCTGGAATAATTACCTGCACCGGGCTATTCTCCGATCGCAGTACATTGATGATGTCGTTGTTATTCATGCCCTTCTCCAAAACAAATCGGCCGGGCTTTACACGGTTATAATATCCTTTTCGTTTAGCGAGTGTCACAAAGTCATTGGGATTCTTAAGCAGCGGCAATAACTGTTCGAGTACTTGAGCAATTGTCGCGTTACTTTCTACGTAAATAACCCGTTCGCTCTGTTCAAAATTGGTGTTGTCTGCTAGTATTACTCTATAGCTGAGGTAGGCCAATACAGCTAAGAAAAACAAGCCTAAAACTGCCGCTAAGGAAACTACGCGCTTAAGCATATCATAAAATCATTTGGTAAAAACACTCGTCTTCATAATTCGAATTGCGAAAGACCCAGTCTGATCTAACCCCTGACAGTTTAAATCCTACAGACTCAAACAATCGTCTACTTTCTGCATTGTCAGCAGTAATAGAAGCCGCTAATTGATGACAATCTAATCCATTTTTGGCATATGCAGCTAAAAGTGTTAAGGCTCTTTTAGCGTATCCCTTTTGACGGTAATCGGGCAAGACAACGATACCTACCATTGCCCTGTGGTGTTTTGGGCTAAATTCGAACAAATCGATAAGCCCTACAGGCCCTGTAGGCAGTTGTATGACCAACCGAAGTTGTTTCTCGCTGTAGATATCGCGTTGAGCATTTTCGATGTAACGGGCTAAAAGTGCTGAAGAAAAAGGAGTTAGCGTATCAGATACCTGCCAAAGTGCGGTCTCATTCTCAACGGCATAAAGCCAGTGAAGATCAGAGGGCTCTAATGCGCGTAGCGCTAATTCGTTGTCGTGTAAAGAAAATGTCATGGCCATAAAAGGGTACCTTCAAAAACAGATTGGGCCGGCCCGATGAGTGTAACCTGGCTATAAACCCCATCGTTTTCTTGAAATTGAACTTCTAGCTCGCCTCCAATGGCTGAAACCTTAATCGCGTTACCTTCAACCTTGGCCATTTTATGAGCGCTGATGGCTGCCGCAGCTACTCCTGTGCCACAGGCATGGGTCTCATCTTCTACACCTCGCTCATATGTTCGAATGGCGAGCTGGTCTTTTGAACGTACTTCTACAAAATTAACATTACATCCATCTGGGTGGTACCTATTTCGAAGTTCTTGACCACGGCTAAAAACCGCAACTTCATTTAGCGGCTCAGAAACCCATTCAATGTGGTGCGGAGATCCGGTATCGCAAAAACACGTATCATCATCATTGGTCTTTATAATAGAAACGGATTGCAGGCCAAGTGCTACCGAGTTACTATCAAGTATCTCGGCTTGAAAAATGGCCGTTTTTAACGCAAATCTCATCGTTTTTGACGCTCCTTTGACTTCATAGGCGTAGAGCGCTATGCACCTACCGCCATTACCGCACATCATACCCGAAGAGCCATCGGCGTTATAGTATTGCATTTCAAAGTCGATTTCTTCGTTATTTACAGCTGTGAAAACCATTAAGCC
>JADHLU010000091.1 GCA_016780435.1 Flavobacteriaceae bacterium | reverse complement strand
CCGCTAAAGTATACGCCTTTGTCGATTCGGCCTTGCTTTTGATTGCAGGAGGTGCCGGCCTATTACTTACATTTCTAAACTTCTTTTCTGAACACTATGCAACGGCGGTTAATTTCTCCATTTTTTGGGCCAACCCCTTGCTTATTTTCGCTTTAATCGCTCGCAGCAAGACGCTATATCAGACCGTTACCGTGCTATCGCTACTTATTTTTCCCCTTGGCCTTTTTGGCATTCAACACTTTTCTGTTGAACTCCTACTTTGCGGGCTGCTCATCATACTGCTAACAGCAAAAAAGGGAGCATTTGACATACACAACTCAGTTAAACCTGCTAAGCATGTCTAATATCTACATCTTTCTGGGCATTCTGTTACTCATTTATCTCGTGCTCTTATACCGCACGAATTCGAGTAGAAAAAGAAGAAAAAAGAGGGGGTTCATGGAAGATAGAAAAAGGCGTTAACCAAACTTTAACACCTTTTTTTAACTAATGTATAGGCCATTATGGTCGAACTTCTATTTTTGCAAAAATTTAAACCCTAATTATTATGTATTGGACGTTAGAACTTGCTTCATATTTGAGCGACGCCCCTTGGCCGGCTACAAAAGATGAGCTTATTGATTACGCCATTCGTACGGGGGCCCCTTTAGAGGTGGTAGAGAATCTTCAGTCGATGGAAGAAGAAGGTGAAGAGATCTATGAATCCATAGAAGAGATTTGGCCAGATTACCCTACCGAAGAAGATTATCTCTGGAACGAAGACGAGTATTAATCCGCTTCTCAAAGCAAAGCAAAAAGCCTCTTAAAGAGGCTTTTTTTAGTTAATTTTACCGGAATTATGAGCATTGTAACGAATATTCTCAAAGTCTTTGTAGGCGATAAATCAAAAAATGACATTAAGTCGATTCAGCCCCTAGTTGAGGCTATTAAGAAAGCAGAGTCTACTCTTTCTGAATTGTCGGCTGACGAGTTAAGAGCAAAGACACAACTCTTTAAATCCCGCATTAAAGAAGCTACTGCTGATCTCACCAATCAGATCGAGACACTACACAACGAAATTGAAGCGACCAAGGACATCGATCAGCGCGAAGTACTCTACGACCAGATTGATGGATTAGAGGAAAAAATTATAGCTACAAACGAACTAACCCTTGAGACGCTGCTACCCGAAGCCTTTGCGGTGGTTCGCGAGACAGCTAGGCGCTTCAAAGACAACACATCTATACGTGTGAACGCCTCGGCCTTTGACCGAGAGCTATCCGCCACCCGCACCTATGTCCAATTAGACGGAGAGCATGCTATTTGGTCGAATTCTTGGAATGCGGCCGGAAAAGAGGTCGTCTGGGACATGGTACACTACGATGTACAGCTTATAGGTGGAATCACGCTTCATCAAGGAAAGATAGCCGAAATGCAGACCGGAGAAGGTAAGACCCTTGTGGCCACGCTTCCGGTATACTTAAATGCCTTGACTGAAAGAGGCGTTCACCTAGTAACCGTTAACGATTATCTCGCCAAGAGAGACAGCCAATGGATGGCTCCGCTGTTCGAGTTTCACGGGCTTTCAATCGACTGTATTGATAACCATCAACCCAATAGTGTCGAAAGGCGAAACGCCTACATGGCAGACATTACCTATGGGACCAACAATGAATTTGGCTTTGATTATCTGAGAGACAATATGGCGCATCAACCGCAAGATGCCGTTCAGCGAAAGCCCAACTACGCTATAGTCGATGAGGTGGATTCGGTGCTTATCGACGATGCGCGAACCCCTCTTATCATTTCTGGACCTGTTCCTGAGGGAGAGCGTCACGATTTTGACAAACTGAAACCCAGAGTAAGTGACTTAG
This sequence comes from Flavobacteriaceae bacterium, assembly GCA_016780435.1. Next base: position 3,324 of record JADHLU010000091.1, on the reverse strand, counting down.
TTCAACGTCAACGCACCGAACTAACAGCAACATTGGCAGAGGCTAAGAAAAAAATTCAGGCAGGCGATCTCAAAGAAGGTGGATTCTTGCTTTTAAGAGTGCACCGAGGGCTTCCAAAAAACAAGGCCCTCATAAAATTTCTGAGTGAAGAAGGTAACCGTCAGTTACTGCAAAAGACCGAAAGCTTTTACCTTCAAGACAATGCCAAAGAAATGGCTAAGGTTGACGCCGAGCTGCTCTTTACCATAGAAGAAAAAAACAATCAAATCGAGCTCACCGAAAAAGGTATTCAGACCCTATCAAATGAAGAAGATCAGCAGTTCTTTGTTCTGCCTGATATCGGAGGTGAAATAGCCGCAATTGAACGCCTTGGCCTGTCTGTGGAAGAGGAGGCCAGCAAAAAAGAACAGCTGTTCAAGGATTTTTCGATTAAGAGTGAGCGCATTCACACCCTCACCCAATTACTGAAGGCCTATACCCTATTTGAAAAAGATGTAGAATACGTGGTTATCGACAACAAGGTTAAAATTGTCGATGAACAAACGGGCCGTATCATGGATGGGAGACGCTATTCTGATGGACTGCACCAGGCCATTGAGGCGAAAGAAAACGTCAAGATAGAGGCTCTTACCCAGACCTTTGCGACCATTACCCTTCAGAATTACTTTAGAATGTACAGCAAGCTCTCGGGTATGACCGGAACCGCGGTTACCGAAGCCGGAGAATTTTGGGAGATCTACAAGCTCGACGTAGTTGAGATACCAACCAATCGACCCATTTCAAGAGACGATAAAGACGACCTGATCTACAAGACCAAACGCGAAAAATACAACGCGCTTATAGAAGAGGTAGTTAAACTATCTGCTCAGGGAAGACCGGTGCTTATTGGAACTACTTCGGTTGAGGTTTCAGAGCTCGTGTCTAAGCTTTTAGCGGTGCGCAAGATCAACCACAATGTGCTTAACGCAAAACTGCACAAGAAAGAAGCTGAAATCGTTGCAGAGGCCGGAAATGCGGGAGTGGTAACCATAGCCACCAATATGGCCGGAAGGGGTACTGATATTAAACTCAGCGAAGCCGTCAAGCAAGCAGGAGGTTTAGCCATTGTTGGAACAGAGCGGCACGATTCTAGAAGGGTTGACAGACAGCTGAGAGGTAGATCGGGGCGCCAGGGAGACCCAGGAAGTTCGCAATTTTACGTTTCATTAGAAGACAACCTGATGCGGCTTTTTGGCTCTGAGCGTATGGCCAAAATTATGGACCGCATGGGCTTAAAAGAAGGTGAGGTTATTCAGCACAGCATGATGACCAAGTCTATAGAGCGCGCCCAAAAGAAGGTCGAAGAAAACAACTTTGGTATTCGTAAGCGCCTTCTTGAGTATGATGATGTGATGAACGCTCAGCGAGAGGTTATCTACAAGCGAAGAAAACACGCACTCTCTGGCAACCGCTTAAAAGTGGATATCGCCAATGTGATTTTCGATACCTGCGAGGCTATAGTAGAACAAACGAAGGCTGCAGAGGACTACAGAGATTTTCAATTTCAGATCATCAGCCTCTTCGGAATCACTGAAATTGCAAGCGAACAGCATTTTTTAAAGTCTTCAACTAGCGCCCTCACCGATGAACTTTATGCACAAGCCTATCAAGCCTACGAGCAAAAATTGCAAGAGCACGCTCAGGTAGCGCTTCCGGTGGTACAAAATATCATCAACAACCCAGCTAACAACTACAAGCGCATAGTGGTTCCGTTTAGCGATGGAGAAAAAACGATGCAGATTGTCACCGATCTTGAGAAGGCCAACAACAGTAACGCAGTGAGTTTGGTTGAAGATTTCGAGAAAAACAGTGCACTGGCCCTTATTGATGAGGCCTGGAAAGATCATCTTAGAAAGATGGACGAGCTGAAGCAATCGGTTCAGCTTGCCGTACACGAGCAAAAAGATCCGTTACTTATTTATAAGTTCGAGGCCTTTGAACTGTTTAAGGCAATGCTGGCAAAGGTCAATAGAGAGCTGCTGGGCTTCTTGTTAAAGGCCCGCATTCCTTCAGAGCAACAACGACCCATTAGCGATGTTAATGCGCTGAGAAAGCCCAAAAACGAAAAACTAAGTGTTTCGAAGGAGTCGGTTTTAAATACCGAAGAATTGGCGCAAAGACAGCGTGAGGCCGCTTCAGGTGCTTCAAGTGTTCGACGACCAGTGGCAGAAACGGTTACTCGAGAAAACCCTAAAATTGGACGCAACGAGCGTGTAACAATTGTTCATACGCTAAGCGGGGAAGAAAAAGAGGTAAAATACAAACAAGCCGAGCCCCTTCTGCAGTCTAAAGAATGGGTGTTGAAGTCTTAGCCTATGTCAAAGCCACCTAAAGAGCGTTGGGTTGTACAGAGAGAAATTCTTTTAAGGCTAAACTATATGGCCGTTTTACTTTGTTCAGCCACAGCGATTAAACTGGCCCTAGAGCAATCTTTTAGTATCATTTTCTTTGCCGCGATCGCCTTTGCTATTTTGCTTTTTGTCAATGCCAAAGCACTTAAACCACAGAAACATGTATAAACACCTTCTTCTATTTAGTACAGTTTTGTTTATATCCTGTGCATCTAATGCCCAGAACGAGAACAGAAGCTACCCCATTCAAGACAAATCACTAGAGGTAGCCTATTTTGCCTCTGGCTGTTTTTGGTGTGTAGAGGCCATTTTTGAAAGCGTAAAAGGGGTTGAAGAGGCCATATCGGGCTACGCGGGCGGAACCGAAAAGAACCCAACCTATCGCCAGGTCAGCTATGGGCAGACTAGTCATGCCGAGGCGGTGGCAGTCTATTACGACCCTACGGTGGTTAGCTTTCAGGAGTTGCTTACCGTGTTTTTTGTATCCCACGACCCCACCACCCTGAATCGCCAAGGGCCGGATCGCGGAACGCAATACCGATCAATCGCGTTTTATTCATCGACTTCGGAGAAGCAGTACATCGAAGCCTATATCGACGCCCTGACTGAATCCAACGTTTACGATCAGCCTATTGTGACCGAAGTAAAGCCCCTTGATGTATTCTACGAAGCAGAGGCCTACCACCAAAATTACGAGAAGAATCATCCGTACGATTCGTACATCTTAAGTGTATCTATCCCTAGATTAAATCGCTTTAAGGCCGCCCTTCCCGAACTATTAAAGACAGCTGACGCTCATGAGCACTAAGCCCGAAATCGTTACCCCAGAGCTATTATCTATTGTGATTCCGGTCTACAATGAAGAAGATAATGTCGCCCTATTAACCCAAAAGATTCACGAGAGCCTAGTCGATTACAGTTACGAAATCATATT
>JADHLU010000090.1 GCA_016780435.1 Flavobacteriaceae bacterium | reverse complement strand
TGGCGTTCAGTGTAGCCCTGCACCAGCTCTTTGCACAGAAAAAAATAGCGGAGATAAAAACCGACTTCATCAACAATATGACGCATGAATTTAAGACTCCGATTGCTACGATTAATCTCGCCGTAGAAGCGCTTAAGGTGACTTTTAATTCAAGTAATGCGCATTCAGACACTTTCGACCGTTACGTTAAAATGATAAAGGATGAGAATAAGCGAATGAATGCACAAGTAGAAAACGTTCTTCAGATATCCCAATTAGAAAAAGGGCAGTTAACTATTGAAAGAGAACAAGTTGATCTGCACGATGTGATTGATGAAGCAGTAGAGCGCGTCAAATTATTTGTTGCTGATCAAAATGGCACAATAATTGTTAATAAAGAAGCAGTTCATGGAAAAATTTGGGGAAATGCAATGCATTTAATCAATGTCTTTGTGAATATACTAGATAATGCCCTTAAATACGCTGATGCAGAACGTGCATTACGCATAGAGGTTAAAACGCAAAACATCAACAGAACTGTGGTAGTTACGGTAAAAGATAACGGAAAGGGAATGAGTCGATCTTCTTTGAAGCACATTTTCGAAAAATTTTACCGTGAGAACACTGGAAATCTTCACAACGTTAAAGGGCACGGCTTGGGGCTTGCCTATGTGAAGCAAATTATTGAGGCACATTCTGGTGAAATTCATGTAGAGAGCGAAAAGGGCGTAGGGACTGAATTTTCAATTAAACTCAATTTACACTAGTTATCATGGGTGATGCTAATCGAATTTTATTAGTAGAAGACGATCCTAACTTTGGAATTGTGCTTAAAGATTACTTAGGCTTAAATGGCTTTGAGGTGACTTTAGCCAAAAACGGGATGGAGGGATTTGAGAAGTATAAAAAAGGGGCTTTTGACGCCTGTATTTTAGACGTAATGATGCCCTTTAAAGACGGTTTTACCTTGGCGAAGGAGATTCGTGAAGACAACGCTGTTATTCCCATTATTTTTTTAACGGCAAAAAGCCTAAAAGAAGATGTTCTAAAGGGTTATAAGTCAGGAGCTGATGATTATTTGAATAAACCCTTTGATTCAGAAGTTCTTTTAGTCAAGCTAAAGACATTGCTGAAAAGAAAGTCTGCAGGTGCAATAACTCAAACACAACAGGTAGACTTTGCGATTGGAGACTTTTTGTTAAACTCAAAACTGCGGTTTTTGACCTTTAAAGAGGAGGAACCCATTAAGCTTTCTCCCAAAGAGAACGAGTTACTCAAGATGTTAGCGCTCCACCTAAATGACCTGATGCCTCGAGAACGCGCACTCACTCAAATTTGGCGAGACGATAACTATTTTACCTCGAGAAGCATGGATGTGTATATCGCAAAACTGAGAAAGTACCTTAAGAAAGATCCTAAGGTTGAGATTCTCAACATTCACGGAGAGGGTTTTCGTTTGGTAGTAAACACCTAATCTCCTTCAACGCTTCTTGTTTGGCATGAGATTCACTGAGCACCACAAAGGTTTCCACCTTACGGTACCAGGTTAATTGTCGTTTAGCAAAATTTCTGCTGTGCTGTTGAATAAGCGCCTTGGCCTGGTCTAGGGTATAACGTTTCTCAAAGGCACCAAATAATTCAGAATAACCTACGGTGGCATTAATTATTTCTGGCGGGTCAGGCCATAGAGACTTAGCTTCTTCGACAAGACCAGCGCTATACATCTCTTCTACGCGTTGATCTATTCTCTGGTAAAGCCGTTCTCTTGGAAGGTCTATTCTCAAGCGTAAGCAGGGATAGTCGGGTGTTTTTTTAGGCCGTTTCAGTAACTCACTCAATTTATCCCCTGTTTGCAGATAAACTTGCGCGGCGCGTTCTAGTCTTCTGCGATTCATTAAGTCTATTGTGGAGTAGGTCAGCGGGTCAGCTGTTTTAAGCAGCTGTTGTAACGCCTCTAAGTTCATTGCCCTTGTTTCGGTTACAATGTCTTCATCTATTTCGGGAAGATCATTTAAGCCGTACAAAATAGCCTCGGCGTAGAGGGGGCTTCCGCCCACTAGAACCGCCACATTTCGCTCTCGCAATAGGGCCTCTATATGCCTTTGTGCATGAGTCGCAAAGCTCGCAGCGGTTAATTTGTCTGATACCGAATGACTGTGAATCATGTGATGCACAATGCCCTTGCGCTCTTCTAGGGTGGGCACAGCCGTACCAATGGTCATTTCTTTATAGCATTGCCGAGAATCGCTAGAAACAATTTCTGTATCTAAATGCTGGGCTAGGGCCACCGCTAGAGCGGTTTTTCCGCTGGCAGTTGGCCCTTCTATTGAAATGATCAGCTTATTGGCGCTCAAGGATTTTATATTTCTGTTGCGTTAAGTAATAGGCGATTAGGCTAGAGTAAAATGGGTCTTTCGAAACGGGCGTCAACCGATTTTTTAGCACTTCATCTTTAGAGGTTTGGTAATTCAAATCGGTATATCCATAGGCCGTCAGCACGCCTTTTTGTACCTGTAAAACCCCAGATTCACCTGCTGTGCGACCCTTGTCTAGGATCAAACCCGATAGCGTCTCTATATCCGTGGCAGGGGAGTGGGTATCTATGTTGAAACGGATTAAGGGTTTTAGTAGTTTTTGATAGTGATACACTTTAACTAGGCCCATTAAATGGCTCGGACACTCCTCAAAATCCAGCTGTTTTACCGCTTTAAATAGGGGCTTTTCGGCGTAGGTATTGGCCGAAAGAAGGGTGCCAATGGTTGACTTTAATGTAGGGGTGTATCCGCAATAAATCAATTTGTCTTTCTTTCCAAAGAGTTTAAAGACTGCGGGCGAGGGTGCAGCGTTTCTGACTAGCTCTAGGTGAGAGGGAAGTGTGTCTGATTCGTCTTTTGAGCGGATCAGCTCTTTCTCGGCTATTCCAACCACGTCACGCTCTTTAAGAATCTTTAGTAGCGAAAGTGTGGCTTCGGCGTCTCCTAAAGCTCTATGGCGATCACTTATCGGTATACCAAGGCTTTTGGCCAGTTTGTCTAGCTTGAAGCTATTGTGATCGGTGAGAATATGCTTGGCGAATTCTACTGTGCATAAGGTTGATGTCCTAAACTCATAACCTAATCGCGCAAATTCTTCTTTGAGAATCCGGTAATCAAATTGGGTGTTGTGCGCAACTAGTACTGCATTTTCAGTAATTTCAATAATGCGCTTGGCGATCTCATAAAATTTTGGCGCACTTCGAACCATCTTTTCGCTAATCCCGGTAAGTGAGGTTACAAACGGCTGAATAGGCCTTTCGGGATTGACTAAGCTATGAAATTGATCCACTAGGCGATGTCCGTCAAATTTGAGAATAGCGATATCTATTATGGCCTCCTCATCGATTTTACCTCCGGTGCTTTCTATGTCTATTACGGCGTAACGCACGGTGCTATCTTTAAACTATCTATGACCAAAAATAGCACTTCCAATACGGATCATGTTGCTTCCGTGCTCTAGGGCTATAGCGTAATCTGAGCTCATTCCAGAAGACAACACTGAAGGTTGGTCTAATCTCGCATAAACACGTTGGTATAACTCATGTAAATACGCAAACTCAGCTGCTATTTGCTGGGAATCAGGCGTAAACGTGGCCATTCCCATTAATCCCCTAAAGTGAATGTGAGAATAGGTAGACTTTGCCTGCAGTATAGACTCAAGCTCTTGTTCATCTAAACCAAACTTAGATTCTTCGGTGGCAATGTGTATTTGAAGCAATACCGCTACAGTTCTATTGATTTTAAGTGCTTGTTTTTGGATCTCATCCAATAGCCGCATAGAATCAACAGAATGAATGAGGTGAACGAAATCAATGATGTACTTGACTTTGTTTCGCTGCAGATGCCCGATCATGTGCCAACGAATATCTTTCGGTAGTGCCTGGTATTTGGCGGCCATCTCTTGAACCTTGTTTTCTCCAAAGTCTCTATGTCCGGCCGCGTAAGCTTCAAGAATGAGTTCGTTAGGCTTGGTTTTTGAAACGGCTATTAACTGAACCTCTTTTGATAGCTCATTTTGGATTTCGGCAATTGAAGAAGCTACGCTCATGCGATGGGATAGATTAATAGGCCTGTTAGTAGTTTAGGCTCAATATAGGTAGATTTTGCGGCCATAGGAATTTTGCTCTCTGCCGCTTGCTTCAGGTCGTCAACCGTATAGGCTTTTGGCAGTAATACAACGGTTGTCACTGAATCTGATTTAGACGTTGTTTGAGGTAAGTTGTTTAAGCACCGTTCTAGATCGGCTATGCCTGTATTTTTACGCAAGTGGATTATGTAGCTTTCTTGATTGATTTGAAGCAGGTGCTGTTCCCTGGCTACTTCAAGATTACAGGACTCAAAGGAGGCACACGAATCTAGGCTTTTTAGGCAGTCTTGGGCATTGATCGATACCGAATACTGTTTCGCTACAGCTTGAATATTAAGGTCGTCTTCGGCTATGAAGAAGCTCATAAAATGCGCACGGTCTAGAGCGCCTTGTAACTCTTGTTTGCTGTTAGCGTAGTGCAGTGAAGATTCGATGCGGTGGTGTCCGTCCACAATATAGGCGCTTTTGTTAGATTCAATAAGTGACTGAATCTCTTTTATTTGTTTAGGATCGGTAAGTTGCCAAAGCTGGTGAACTTCTAGGTCAACAGTGAGATCAACCGAGGGTGGGTTCGATGTCGTGAAGCTGTTGCACCAAGATTTGAAGTGGTCTTTGTTGTCAGAAAAGGCGAGTACTACCGGATCTGCATGAATACCCACCTCGTCAAGGTAGACGGCTAGTGTGTCTCTGCGCGCAGCCTTGGTTTGCTCATGGCGTTTAACAGCCTGATTGACGTAAGCTGAAATGGGGGTGATGCCCACCACTCCTGTAGCATTTAGGCGCGCGCTTTTGATCTGGTAAACCCATAAGGATTCTTGGGTTAGCTCGCGGTAAACGCCTGAAAAAAGTAGGTCAAACAAGCGTTCACGCACTAGCGAAAATCGCTCCTTTAGATCAAGCTCGCTGCTAGAATGTATACTTGGAGCGAGAACGTGAAGAAACGAATACGGATTACTGCTGAGTTCTTCTTTGATAGCGTTTGCGCTATAAGAGTCAATGTGTTTAATAGGAACACGGCCGCAATGAGCATTAGAAGCGATCCACCCTTTGAAAGGTCGAATAAGCGTCATGAGGTCTTTTCTTCGAGCTGATTAATGATTTCTTGTGCAATGGATAAGGCTCGCCT
>JADHLU010000089.1 GCA_016780435.1 Flavobacteriaceae bacterium | reverse complement strand
GCACAAATTCTGACATGCCGCTCAGTTCTAGTGACTCGAATCGGGCCTTTATGAAATACTCCACTGCCTTTACATCGTGATTGGTGGTCTGTTCTATTTTTTTTATTTCAAGTGCACTTGCTTCATCAAAATTGACATACAAATCGCGCAGTGCATGCTTCTGAAAATCACTTAGAGCAGTTAAGGGTTTGAGTCCAGTTTGGGTTAATGAAATGAAGTATTCTACCTCAACTAGCACTCGGTAACGCATGAGTGCAAATTCGGAGAAATAGGGGGCTAGAGTAGCAATTTTCTTTCGGTACCGGCCGTCTATAGGAGAAATCGCCGTTAATTCAGATAAATTCATGGTTCAATCAAAAAACAAAGGTATTCATAAATGTGCTAGAACGCCTCATGCACTAACCCTCTAGTCTCTGTTCAACACTTTAAATTCTTCGTAGCACAAATTCAGTGCATCGAGTATTTGCAAGTCGTTAGCTGACTGAACAAAGCCATCTGAATAGTTACACTGATTGAGCATCTTTTCCATGTCTTCTCTGTCGATCTGTAGCAGAGCGGTGAGGGTTTCACGATCAAACTTGGTAGCCAATAAAGAACGGATGCTCTCGTCTTGTTTAATGGTCGGAAGTTTCTGAAGCTGCACTCCTTTTTTCTTAAAAAGTGAGCCTATAGACTCGATAGGATTCATAAGACTTCCTAACAGTTTTTGTGCCCCACCAGAACGGCTGTTACGCGCTTCATAACTTCTGTTGAGCCCCGATATGCTGTATTGAAAGGCAGTGCTAATGGGTAGGTACTTGATGTCGATTTCTAGGTAGCCCGTAAGCTGATAGGGTCTAACAACCACTTCTTCTAAGGCGTAGGCCAATTCGGTCAAGGCGATTGAAGAATTTTTCAATCGAATAAGGTCGTTATTTACTCGAATTTTTTCTGATTTATAGCCGAGGTAGGTGAGGTAAAGCGTGTCTCCGACCTGGGCAGGAATAGTAAACGCCCCTTCTTGATCACTTATGGTACCCACAATAGTATTCAGGTTAATTACGTGAACACTCTCTAGCGGAAGGTTGTTCGATGCACTGATGACCTTTGCCTGAACTGCCGCGGGCGGATTGGATTCTTTTTGCTGCAAATCAACTAAAGAAAGCAAGCCCGTAACTAAGGCAATAAAAGAGAGATTTAAGGTCGACAACAATCTTATTTTTCAGAAAATTACGAAAGCTTACTAAGATTATGTGCCGAAAAATCTAGTAAAATCCCTTTCGTGGCCGATTTGTTCTTGATTTTTTACTGTTATGACTGAAGTTTCTCGATGTTTTGGTGCCGTGCCTAGGTTCTTTACTCTTTTTGTTTTTTGGACCGTCTTCGGTGATTTCAACGTTGATAGTGTGCCCTCCGTAGGGTTTACCTGGCAAAAGCCCAAGAACGCGTTCGGAAAGGTCAGCACTGACATTGAAAAAAGAGAAGTTTTTTAAGACATCTACCTTAAATACTTCTTCTTTATCTAGTTGTAGATTATCACGCAAAAAGTCTTTTAAAGAACGCCAATCAAGTCCGTCACGCTCGCCGAGATTGATAAAGAATCGCACTTCATTTTGGAGCTTAAACGATTTGTTAGGCGCGTCTTCAGTCATCGAGTTGCTGCGCGAATTAGCGCCTTCGTGATAATAGGCTTGCAGTCTGTTGAACACTTCGCTAAACACTTTCTTGATGAGTTCTTCTTTGGTGAGCTTTTTCAGTGATTTCTGAAGTTCAGGCAAATAAGTCTCTAGCTGTTCGTGCACACTGACATCGAGCAGCTTTTCGGCATGTTTTTGCAATTGGTTTTCTATGATCTCTTCGACGGTCGGAACATTACCTTCTTTAAAAGGTTGTTTTAGGCGTTTTTGAAAGCCACTTATTTTTTGGCGATCGCTAGAGGTGACTAAGCAATACGAAAATCCTGTTTTACCGGCTCTACCTGTTCTTCCACTTCGGTGGTTATAGGTTTCGGCATCATCGGGCATTTGGTAATGAATGACGTGCGTGATATCATCAACATCTATCCCTCTTGCTGCAACGTCGGTCGCAATAAGAATCTGCAGCTGACGCTTTCTGAACCCGGCCATTACTAGATCCCGTTGATTCTGGCTTAAGTCTCCGTGCAAAGCGCCTGCGTTGTAGCCGTCTTCGATTAAACGTTCGGCAATTTTTTGCGTTTCGATTTTGGTTCGGCAAAAAACAACGGCAAATAATTGAGGGTCACTGTCGACCAGTCGCTTGAGCACTTGATAGCGCGTACGAGAAGTGACCTGAAAGTAGAAGTGGGAGACGGTGTTTGTTCCTTCGTTCTTAGATCCAACCGTGATTTCAACCGGTTTTTTCATGAACTCTCGAGCAATTTCAGCTACCTCTTTAGGCATAGTGGCCGAGAATAACCACGTGCGTTTATGACTTGGAGTGTGGCTCAGTATCTGCTTGATGTCTTGATAAAACCCCATATTGAGCATTTCATCGGCTTCGTCTAAAATGCAGTAATTAATAGCATCAATAGAAAGTATTCTTCTCTCTATTAGATCGATGAGTCTTCCGGGGGTAGCTACCACTATGTGAGCTCCTCGTTTGATTTGATCAGCTTGTTCGCGCACACTGGCCCCTCCGTAAACGGCTACTACCGATACGTGGTTCATGTGTTGAGCGTATTTTTTTAATTCGGAGGTGATCTGCAAACACAGTTCGCGTGTGGGAGCAATGATCAGCCCTTGGACCTTTTTCTGGCTGGTATCAATTTTTTGAAGCAATGGAAAGCCAAAAGCGGCAGTCTTTCCAGTTCCGGTCTGAGCGAGAGCGACCATGTCGGTTTCACTTTCGAGCAGTATAGGAATGGCTTTTTGTTGAATATCAGTGGGAGAGGTGAACCCCATCTGGTCGATTGCTTGGAGCAGATGAGGTGCTAGTCCAAGCGACGTAAATGATTGCATAGGTTGAATTTCGCGACAAAGGTAGGGTATTCTGTGCTTAGAAATTATTTATACGTCTCAGCCAAGAACATTATCAATTGTTGGGTGGCTCTTGCCCGATGACTGAGCTGGGCTTTGACTGCGGCATCTAAGGTTCCGAAAGTCGCTGCATATCCTTCTGGAATAAAAATCGGGTCGTATCCGAAACCCCCGCTCCCTTGCGGTTCACTGGCTATCTGACCCTGAACGGTGCCTTCAAAAAAGAAATGCTCTTCGCTGTTTAACACTAAGCAGAATACCGTTTTAAAATAAGCTTGGCGTTGGCTAATCCCTTTAAGTTTATCGAGAACGAATTGAATGTTCGAGCTGTGGTCTCGGCTGCCACTATAATGGGCGGAGTGTACACCAGGTTCTCCGCCTAATGCATTTATAAACAAGCCGCTATCGTCTGAAAAACAGGGAATAGAAAATTCATTGTAGATCGTTTGAGCCTTCTGTAAGGCATTTTCTTCTAAAGTTTCTCCGGTTTCTGGGATCTCTTTTGTGTAATTGAGATCGGCCAACGTGTCTATCTCTAGGTAAGACGAGGTGAGTCGAATAAGTTCTGAAACCTTAGAGGGGTTGTGTGTTGCAAACAGTATTTTTTTCATAGAAAACGGTTCATAAATGGTGGTTATCTCTTCGAATGACAGCTGCTTAAAAAAGCCAAAATAGGCTACATTTGCGAATCAATCATCAATCGTTACTCGTGTTAACCTCTTACGTTTTTGACTTCGATAGCACCATAACTCGCGTAGAAGCCCTCGATATTTTGGCAGAAATTGCGCTTGCTGATAATCCTGACAAAGAGGGTATCGTGGCACAAATTCAAGAGATCACCAATTTAGGTATAGATGGGGAGATTTCTTTTACCGAGTCTTTAGAACGTCGCATAAGATTGCTTCGCGCCCATAAATCTCAGCTGAATCAGCTTATCGAAGAGCTCAACGAAAAAATCAGCGATTCGTTTATGCGCAACCAGCGCTTTTTTGAAACACACAAAGATCAGATCTATGTGGTTTCTTGCGGGTTTAAAGAATTTATAGAGCCCATTGTAAAACGTTTTCATATAGAGCCAGACAGAGTATATGCGAATACTTTTGTGTACGACGATCAGGGCTACATTATCGGTTTCGATACCGAGAACGTACTGTCATCACATAACGGAAAGATCAGTTGTCTTAAAAACATGAACCTGTCAGGTGAGGTTCAAGTAATTGGTGATGGTTATTCAGATTACGTGATGAGAGAAGCGGGAATAGCCGATCGCTTTTTTGCCTACACTGAGAATGTGAAACGTGAAAAGGCCATGAGAAATGCCGATCATATAGCCGAGAATTTAGATGAATTTTTATTTATAAACGATTTGCCAAGAAACGTATCCTATCCGAAAAACCGAATCAAGATTCTCCTTCTTGAGAATATTCACCACGATGCATTGACTCGCCTTGAAACCGACGGGTATTCTGTTGAGATGGTGAGCAGCAGTCTAAGCGAAGAAGAGCTAATAGAACGCATCAAAGGTGTTCATGTTTTGGGTATTCGCTCAAAAACTAAGGTGACTCAATCGGTGGTTGAGGCTGCCGATAAGCTTTTAGTAGTTGCGGCCTTTTGTATCGGCGCCACTCAGATTGATTTAGACGCCTGTAAGCGCAGTGGAGTGGTGGTCTTTAATGCGCCATTTAGCAATACCCGCTCAGTGGTTGAGCTGGCCTTAGGTCAGATTATTATGCTCATGAGAAGCGTCTTTGAGCGCTCTTCAGAAATGCACAGTGGAAACTGGAACAAAACAGCTTCTGGTTCTAAGGAGGTAAGGGGAAAAACATTGGGAATTATCGGATACGGAAATATTGGCAAACAACTGTCTATTTTGGCCGAGGCCATGGGAATGCGCGTGTGTTATTACGACCTTCAAGATTCGTTGGCTTTAGGCAACGCCCAAAAGGTAGAAGACCTTGACGCTTTGCTCGAGCAGAGCGATGTAGTCTCTCTACATGTGGATGACAACCCTCAGAACAAGCATCTTATAGGTGAACGTGAACTTTCACTGATGAAGAAAGGGGCTTATCTCATTAATTTATCACGCGGATTCGTGGTGGATATTGACGCTTTGGCTCAGCAGCTTCGTTCGGGTCACATTGCAGGAGCAGCGGTCGATGTATTTCCGGTAGAACCAAAAGCCAATGGGGTTTTCAAAACACCTTTACAGGGCTTAGGCAACGTGATCTTAACCCCTCACGTCGGAGGTTCAA
>JADHLU010000088.1 GCA_016780435.1 Flavobacteriaceae bacterium | reverse complement strand
CCTTCGTTAAGGTTGAAGACCTTATAATAGGACGTGTCTTTGAGTAGTTCAGCATCTACAGCACTGGCCCGAAAGGGCTTGTCTATTTGCCGCGCATTCACAAAGTCGTCAGCCCGAATGTAGCGCTTGGCCACTCCGCCCAAATCGATAACAATAAGTGCTATTAGAGCAGAAAAGAGGATAGTGTTCTTATTTATACGATCGTAAAACCATAATACACTAAGGGTAAGAAGCCCAAAGATCAGTGACCTTATAAGGTCGTTGTAAAACAAACGTTTTCGATCTTCAATCAAAGCGTTTAAAAACTCTAGTGAGTAATTCTCACTATAAAACGAGTCTGAGGCTCCAGCAAATCCGGTAAACAACGAAGCAAGAATGGCCGTAACAAAGACTGCACCTAGTGTTATGGCCGTATAACTTAAGTGCCTTCGACTGGGGTCTCGATAAAATCGATACACCCCATAGGCGGCCAGTATAGGAACTAGTAGTGAGAGGATTACTTGTATAGAAGAAACGGCTCTGAACTTGTCGTAAAAAGGCATGTAATTCACCATCAACTCCGTGAGGGGCATAAAGTTCTTACCCCAAGAAAGTGCAAGGAAAAGAAGAAAGCTAAAACCTAGCGTTATACGTCCCAGTCCATTGAGGTAAAAGAATCCCATTAGCGCAAGCACGCCTATTACCATACCTAAATAGGCTGGAGCGGCCACTATGGGCTGTTCTCCCCAATACAAGGGTAATCGGTTGACGAAATCAACAGCAGTAGCCCTTGGTACATTATTGGCTCTTAAAAAGTCGTAAACCTTTGAGTCTTCGCCAACAGGCTCGGCATTCGATCCACCGACATAACGCGGAATTAATAGGTTAAACGACTCCTTAATTCCGTAGCTGTATTGCGTAATATAGTCTAATGAAAGCCCTGAGGTTCGTGATTTAGGGGTTCCGTCTGGCTCAGATTGAATAGAAGACACCCCTCGCGTACTGAATTCAGCAAATTCTTTAGTAGCAAAGAGGCTAGTCGCATTTAGGGCGACCCCCCAAATGATGGCCAATACTAAAAGAGCTGTTCGCTTCAAGAAAAGGCTGGCGTTAGTCTCTTTGAGTGCTTTAACCCCTTCAGCCAACCACAAAATACCCATAAACAAAAAGAGGTAGTAGGTCATTTGGTAATGATTGGCATAAATCTCCAATCCAATAAACAGGGCCGAAGCCAATGTATAGAGCGCATACCTTTTCTTTCTAAAGAGTCCATAAGCCGAAGCTAATACCAGCGGAAAATAGCCGATGGCGTGCGCCTTGGCATTGTGTCCGACATCTAGAATAATCAAATGATAGGTTGCGAGGGCAAAACCTAAAGCCCCTAAGGTCGCAGCCCTATAATCAATACCTAATATTAGCAAGAGCAGATAGGCTGAGAGAAGGTAGAGAAACACATAGTCTGCTGGGCGCGGAAGAAAGCGAATACCCTTATCAATGGTTCGCATCATATTGTAGGCATAGTGAGCTCCCAATTGATAGGTGGGCATTCCACCAAAAGCCGATTGCGTCCAATACGACTCTACTCCTCTTTCTCGAGCCTGATCTCTAGAATGGGCCATACCCTTGTACTGCGCAATATCTGACTGATACAATGCCTTTCCTTGTACGACCGGGAAAAACAAAATTATCGAAAGGCCTAGAAAACCACCAATCACCCAGAAATGCTTCTTTTGCGCCTTAAAAAATTGAGCTAACTGTAAAATCATATTGAGCAATTAACCGAAACAGTCCTGAATTTTGAAGTACTTTAGAACCATGATTTCTATTGTAGAATTGCACTCTAAGAGTGACCTTATAGACTTTGTTCGATTTCCTTTTAAACTTTATAAAGGTAACAAGTATTGGGTTCCTCCTATTATATCTGACGAAATAGATTTCTTCGACCCTTCGATCAATCCGGTCTTCGAACATGCCGAGGCGCGTTTTTTCGTAGCCAAAATTAATGGCGAAATCGTCGGACGTATAGCGGCTATCCGCAATTTCACTGAAATTGAAAAGCAAGGCCTACCGAAGATGCGTTTTGGTTGGTTCGATTTTATCGATGATTACAGCGTTTCGGCTGCCTTATTAGACCAAGTCAGTCAAATTGCTAAAGAGAAACAGTTGGCCTTCATAGAAGGCCCTGTTGGATTCTCCAACATGGACAAAGTCGGCGTTTTAACTGAAGGTTTTGAAAGACTGAGCACTATGATTTCGTGGTATAATTTCGACTACTATCCGAATCACTACGAAGCCTATGGTATGCACGTTGAGAAAAAGTATTTGGAAAGCGAGTTTCTACTTCAGAATGCCGATCCAAAGTTTTTTGAAAAGTCGAGTAGCCTCATTAGCCGCCGGTATCACTTAATGACCAAACACTATCGCAAAACCAGCGATGTGCTGGCCGTCGCCGACCAAATGTTCGATCTTTTTAACGAGACCTATGCGAGTCTGTCTTCTTTCGTACCCATTAGTGAGCGGCAAAAGGCCTATTTC
Organism: Flavobacteriaceae bacterium; assembly: GCA_016780435.1. Next base: position 2,718 of record JADHLU010000088.1, on the reverse strand, counting down.
AAGAAAAAGTACCTGTCATTTATCAACCCTGAATTCATCAAATTCGTGTTTGACAAAGACCAAAAGATGGTTGCCTTCGCCATTACAATGCCTTCATTCGCAGAGGCATTGCAACGAGCAAATGGTAAGTTGTTTCCTTGGGGGATCATTCATCTATTGCGGGCGAAAAAACGTGCAAAAACCGCCATTCTTTACTTGATTGGTGTGCATCCTGAGTATCAAAACAAAGGAGTAACCGCCCTGTTGTTTGCCGCACTTAAAGACGAATACGAAAAATACGGAATCGTCAACTGCCACCGAACCCCCGAACTCGAAGATAATTTGGCCATTCAGCGACTGTGGAAAGATTTCAACCCAATGGTAACACAAAAGCGCGTTACCTATAAAAAGTCATTCTCTACTCATTCATAGCAGCAGAAACCGCTGCTGATAATCGTTTATAGGTACCATTTTCGAGGCGCTCACGAATAGATGAGAAGGCGTTTAGGGTGATTTCAACATCCTCTAAGGTGTGAGTAGCGGTTGGGATCATCCTCAAAAGAATCAACCCTTTTGGAATTACCGGGTACACCACAATTGAGCAGAAAATTCCATGGTTTTCTCGAAGGTCTTTAACCAGAGCCATCGCTTCAGGAATACTACCGTTTAAATACACCGGAGTTACACAACTCGTGGTGGTTCCGATATCAAATCCGCGCTGTTTTAGTCCGTTTTGAAGCGCATTCACGTTCTCCCATAGCTTTTGTTTCAACTCAGGTCGTGTGCGCAGCATATCTAATCGCTTCAGCACTCCTTTGACATAGATCATAGGGAGTGACTTGGCGAACATTTGAGAGCGCAGATTGTATTTTAGATAGTCGATAATTTCTTTATCAGCGGCTAAAAAGGCCCCTATTCCTGCCAAAGACTTGGCGAAAGTGGCAAAATATACGTCAATTTCATCTTGAATGCCCTGTTCCTCTCCTGCTCCTGCTCCGGTTGCGCCAAGCGTTCCAAATCCGTGCGCATCGTCTACTAAGAATCTGAAATTATACTTCTTTTTCAGCGCGGCTATTTCCTTAAGCTTTCCTTGCTCGCCACGCATTCCAAAAACACCCTCAGAGATCACTAAAATACCTCCGTTTTGCTGCTCAGCTAGCTTGGTGGCACGCTCAAGATTTTTTTCTAGACTTTCGACATCGTTGTGTTTAAAGGTAAATCGCTTACCTAGGTGCAAGCGAACCCCGTCTATGATACACGCGTGGCAATCTACGTCGTAAACGATGATATCATCTTTGCTCACCAGTGCATCAATGGCAGACATAATACCTTGATAACCGAAGTTTAGTAAATAAGCCGACTGCTTATTCACGAAATCAGCCAATTGATTTTCAAGCAATTCATGGGCATCGGTATGGCCACTCATCATTCGAGCCCCCATTGGGTAGGCTGCTCCATAAGTGCTAGCAGCCTCGGCATCTACTGCCTTAACCTCGTCGAGATTGGCTAAACCCAAGTAATCATTGATGCTCCATGTGATCACATCGCGACCCTGAAACTTCATTCTATTAGAGATAGGCCCTTCTAGTTTCGGAAAAACAAAATAACCCTCTGCATGTGCGGCCCACTTACCTAAGGGACCTTTATTTTCGATGATTCGATCGAATAAATCTCTCATAAATGTAAAATCAAAGTGTGTAGAAATACACGCAAAAGTAAGACTAAAACTTAAATGCTGTGTTCGTCACAATACGGTATTCTCAGTCGACTTTTGAGCCTTTTTCAACAGCTGCTTCTGAAGGTTGTTCAATAAAACCTTGATCCTGCATCCACTGCTCATTGTATATTTTACTCAAGTAACGCGAACCGTGATCGGGTAAGATTACCACGATCACACTGTCTTTATCAAAATAACCAAGTTCGTTATACTGCAGAAGCCCTTGAATGGCGGCACCAGAGGTGTATCCGGCAAAGACTCCCTCTTCTCTCGCCAGAGATCTTGCCCTTAATGCGGCCTCTTTATCGGTAACTTTTATAAATTGGTCAATTGCCTCAAAGTCGGTAGCAGAAGGAATCAAGTTTTTGCCCAACCCCTCTATGCGATATGGATGAATCTCATTCTCGTCAAACTTACCTGTTTCATGGTATTTTTTGATCACCGAACCGTAGGCATCAATACCTAGCACCTTGATACGGCTATTTCGCTCTTTTAAATACCTCGCGGTTCCTGAAATGGTTCCACCCGTTCCACTGCAAGCCACTAAATGAGTAATTGTGCCCTTTGTCTGATTCCAAATCTCCGGGCCCGTGGTAAGGTAGTGTGCCTCAGTATTTAAGGCATTGAAGTACTGATTGATGTATATCGAATTGGGTGTTTCTCTGTGAATGCGTTTTGCCACTTCGTAATACGATCGAGGATCTTCTGCCGACACATGTGCCGGGCAAATGTGCACTTCTGCACCCATGGCTCTCAAGGTATCAATTTTGTCTTGCGAAGACTTCGAGCTTACTGCAAGAATACAGTTGTACCCTTTAACCATGCTAGCCATAGCTAAGCTAAAGCCGGTATTACCCGAGGTGGTCTCGACTATAGTGTCGCCTGGTTTCAACAAACCATTCTGCTCGGCATTTTCTAGGATATGAAGTGCTATACGGTCTTTAGACGATTGACCCGGATTAAACCACTCAAGCTTGGCGTAAACGGCACCTAATACTGGGTTGACCGATTGATTGAGTTTT
>JADHLU010000087.1 GCA_016780435.1 Flavobacteriaceae bacterium | reverse complement strand
TTTGGTTTATGCCCGCCCGACAGGCCCCGTTTGTCATACGGGCAGTGAGACCTGTTTCAATGAACGTGTTACAGATTCCCTGATGTTTCTCAGTGAGCTAACTGAAGTCATCAAAGAACGTCACCAGAATCCGTCTACAGAAAGTTATGTGAGTCAATTGTTTGCAAAAGGAATAAATAAAATCGCCCAGAAAGTTGGAGAGGAGGCCGTAGAAGTAGTTATTGAAGCTAAAGATAGCAATGACGAACTTTTTTTGAATGAAGCTGCAGACTTAGTCTTTCACCTCATGATTCTTTTAGAAGAAAAAAACTACAGTCTTTCAGACGTTTCTAAAATATTGGCAAGCCGCCATCGCTAAACAGTAGCAAAGTCGTAATTTAGAGACTGCTATGAATTTGAACACCGGGTACCGATTTACACTTGGGGGTGAAGAAGGCAAATCGCCTTTCGAGAAACTTTACGACATCTTTCAAGAGTTAATCACCCACACCTCGGGCGATGTTGACGAGGCCATCGACTGGCTTAGATCGCTCGATAAAGAATACGAACTCACCGACGAGAACTACACCATAGACGACTTTTTAGAAGATCTGCTCGAAAAAGGTTTCTTGAAAGAAGAAATAGACCCAGCACCTCCTACTTCTGCATCTGAAGCTTCTGAAGAGCAGAAAAGGGCCCTCAAAATGACTGCCAAGCTTGAACGAGAGCTCCGAAAGAGGGCACTAGAACAGTTGTTCGGAAACCTGAAGAAAAAAGGTTCCGGCAGCCATAAGACATCCACGATTGGCCAAGGCGATCAGTTTTCTGGTGAGCTGCGTTCGTATCATTTTGGAGACGCCATTGAGCATATCGACATGGCCGCATCCGTTAACAATGCCATGCGTAATCACGGTCTCGATCTAAGTCAAATGCAAGAAGACGACCTAGTGGTTCGGCAAACCGAGCATAAGGCACAGATGAGTACGGTGTTGATGATTGACATCAGTCACAGTATGATTCTCTACGGAGAAGACCGCATTACACCCGCTAAAAAGGTGGCTATGGCTCTTGCGGAGATGATTACGACGCGTTATCCAAAAGACACCTTAGATATAGTGGTGTTTGGCAACGATGCATGGCCGATTAAAATTGCTGAACTTCCTTACCTCAATGTAGGTCCGTACCACACCAATACGGTGGCCGGAATCGACCTGGCCATGAAAATGCTTGCGCGCAAAAAGCATTCCAACAAGCAAATTTTTATGATTACCGACGGAAAGCCGAGTTGTCTGCACCTAGCTGATGGCTCGTATTACAAAAACAGCGCCGGTCTTGATCCAGAAATTGTGGCGCAATGCTACAATCGCGCCCGTATAGCACAGAAAAACAACATACAGATTACCACCTTCATGATCGCTCAAGATCCGTATCTAATGCAATTCGTTAGAGAATTCACAGCCGTCAATAAGGGTAAAGCTTTTTATACCGGACTAGATCATTTAGGTGAAATGATTTTTGAAGATTACAACGCCAATCGAAAACGACGAATCAAATGAGCACATCGAAAAACAGGCCTGATACACTCGGAGCACTTAAAGCTGCCGGATACACCTATAAGACCATTAAGGATGAACTAAGGTATAATCTCGTTGCGAAGATAAAGGCTGATCAGCCGGTATTCGAGGGAATCATAGGGTATGAACACACGGTCATTCCACAGCTTAAAAAAGCAATTCTGTCTAAGCACAACATTAATTTGCTTGGACTTAGAGGTCAGGCAAAAACGCGTATAGCTCGTTTAATGACCGAACTGTTAGACGAGTTTATTCCGGTAGTGAAGGGGTCAACGATAAACGATGATCCGTTTAAGCCGATTTCGAAAATGGCGAGAGATTTGATTGCTGAAAAAGGAGACGATACGCCCATTGAATGGCTTGGGCGATCAGATCGATTCTTTGAAAAACTAGCCACTCCTGATGTGAGTGTTGCCGACTTGATCGGAGATATAGATCCTATAAAGGCCGCCAACCTAAAACTTTCATACGCTGACGAAGAAGTTATTCATTACGGAATGGTACCAAGAGCCAATCGCTGCCTTTTCGTGATCAACGAGCTCCCTGATTTACAGGCTAGAATTCAGGTAGCCTTATTTTCGATACTTCAAGAAGGTGAGGTGCAAATCAGAGGGTTTAAAATGAAATTACCTCTAGACGTCGCCTTTGTTTTTACCGCTAACCCAGAAGATTACACCAATAGGGGAAGCATTGTGACTCCACTCAAAGATCGCATAGGATCTCAAATACTGACCCATTATCCCAAAACTATAGCTATTGCCAAAGAAATTACCCGTCAAGAAGCTAAACCCGTTGTTGAAGGTCTGTTTATTAGTGAGGCTGCACGAGATCTAATTGAGGCCATTGCTTTTGAGGCTAGAACAAGCGAGTATGTCGATGCCAAAAGCGGGGTTTCTGCGCGGCTGAGTATAAGTGCGTTTGAAAACGCGGTTAGTGGAGCCGAACTGCGAATGATTCAAAATAACGAGTCTAGCTCAGCTTTAAGAGTACTCGATATAATGAATATCGGTCCGGCTATTACCGGTAAAGTAGAACTCGTCTACGAAGGAGAGCAAGAGGGTGCCGACTTTGTCGCCCAAGAGTTAATCAAAAAGGCGGTACTTACTACTTTCGAACAACACTTTCCGAAAATAGAAAAGCTCGAAAAGAAAGGAGCTCCTTCTGCTTACGACACCCTTTACACCTGGTTCTTTGAAAACGACCCTGTGGAGCTCTTAGACGACGCTCCAGATGAGTTTTTTCAGAGTGAGCTAGATCGTATAAAGCCATTAGATGAGCTATTGAAAGCCCATTTCCCTGACTGCCCTAAGTCAGAAAGGCATTTCTATAAGGAGATTATTTTGTGGGGACTAGTGGCAAAAGAAAAACTCAACAGTTCAAGAATTGATCACAAGACTACCTTTAACGATCTGTACAACAGTTACTTTTCAGGTCTTGAATGATCGACTAGGCCGATAGCGCAGGACTGTCTTTTTCAAACAACTGTATCTGGTCTTTAAGGCGTTCAATGAGAAGATTCATCATCCGCTTGTTGAGTGCAGAAGAATTCTCAGCATACACTTCAAATTCTTCAACGGTTAGTTGCCCTAGAATGATTCCCTTGAGGTTGTTTCTAAACTTGACATCACGCTGCACACTGTTTTCAATATACTGCATCTTTTTCGGCAGGCTTAAGTCGTGAAAGACGTTTTTGTGTTTACGGATATAGTTCATATAAACGGCAATGAACAACTCGTTTTGAAGCTTTAGAACTGGCCTTAATACCGCATTCTGGAAATATTCTTCGCGACTCATGTTGTCGTGAATCTTAGAACTGGGAATTTGTGGCCGTTGCTGCAATAGTTTTTCAGAACGCGATGACATCGGTATGAGTTTTATCGGGTTTAAATCTAATCTGAGCTAAAAGATCTAATCGAGGTAAGATTGAAGAAGCTCGTTTTTAGCCGATTTTCTAAGCTTTCTAATGGCTTTTTCTCGAATTTGTCTGACGCGCTCGCGGGTCAAATCAAAGGCGTTGCCAATCTCATCGAGCGTCATAGTGGAGTTCTGGCCGATTCCGTAATACAGTCGAACTACGTCGGCTTCTCGTTCTGAGAGGGTGTCCAAAACTCGATGTATCTCTGTACTTAGAGATTCGTTAATTAAATCATTGTCGGGTAATGGAGAAGCATCTGAAGTGATCACATCGTATAAATTAGAATCTTCTCCCTCTTCAAAGGGTGCATCCATAGAGATGTGTCTTCCAGAGTTTTTTAACGACTGCTTCACTTCGGTAACGGTCATCCCCAATTCTTCGGCTATTTCTTCAGCAGACGGAGGTCTCTCATGGGCCTGTTCGAGATACGAAAACGTCTTATTAATCTTATTGATTGACCCAATTTTATTCAAGGGCAACCGGACCACTCTAGACTGCTCAGCAAGCGCTTGAAGTATGCTTTGTCGAATCCACCACACGGCGTATGAAATAAACTTAAACCCTCTTGTTTCATCGAATCGTTGTGCCGCTTTCACTAGACCTAAATTGCCTTCATTTATTAAATCGGGGAGGGTAAGACCCTGATTCTGGTACTGCTTTGCAACAGAAACAACAAATCTTAGGTTAGCGTTTACTAAAGTCTCTAAGGCAGCGCGCTCACCTTTTTTAATTTTTTGAGCGAGTTCGACCTCCTCTTCCGCCGTTATGAGTTCTATACGGCTAATATCTTGAAGGTACTTATCTAGAGATTTTGACTCTCTATTGGTGACCTGTTTCACTATTTTAAGCTGTCTCATAGAGTTGAAAATTTACTACATATTACAACCGTCTTTAGGCCTAAGCAATAGGGGAGTTTTCAGGTTATCAAGAAGTTATCACCAAGAATTTTATTTGGTCAAACAGCACCTGTACGCATAGTTTTATGGCTATTTTTGCAAAATTAGTCTTCTAATACATGCCGACGAATAGTTTAAACTCCAAAGAGCTGTATGCTTATCAAAAGAAAGACCTCGAGCGCATTTTTGATGCACTCGACGAGGTAGAGGAGGGGTCTAACTTATTGTACCAGCTTCCTACAGGCGGAGGAAAGACCGTTGTCTTTAGTGAGATTGCAAAGCGCTTCATAGAGCGGCGAGGCAAAAAGGTGGTCGTATTGACCCATCGAATAGAATTAAGCAGTCAGACCTCGAAGATGTTGGATGAATTTGGGGTCATTAACAAGGTGATTAATTCGTCGGTAAAAGAGATTGAGCCCAACGATCCGCATATGTGCTACGTCGCCATGGTGGAGACCCTAAACAACCGCCTTAACGACGATAAGATTATTTTGGAAAATATCGGACTCGTCATTATCGATGAGGCCCACTACAATTCGTTCAGAAAACTGTTTAAGTATTTTGAGCGTCCCTATGTTTTAGGTGTTACCGCAACTCCATTGAGTTCAAACATCAAGCTTCCAATGAAAGATTTTTATAAAAAATTGATCATTGGAGAGTCTATACAATCACTTATCGACAAAGGCTTTCTTGCCGAAGCGGAGGTACACCGATACGACCTGAGCTTACAAGGCCTAAAATTGGGGATCAACGGAGACTATACAGTTAAAAGTAGCGATGCGTTTTACTCCAATTACGGTATGCTCGGAAAGCTACTCAGTGTGTACAATGAGGTGGCCAAGGGCACTAAGACGTTGATCTTTAACAACGGAATCAGCGCCTCATATGCCGT
>JADHLU010000086.1 GCA_016780435.1 Flavobacteriaceae bacterium | reverse complement strand
GACGACACTATGGCTCTGGTTAACCCAAGTGGAGAACTGGTAGATATTTTTGGGGTTATTGGTGTTGACGGCAGCGGAACGGCTCACGAGTTTGAAGACGGAAGGGCCCTTCGCAAGCCTTCTGTAAAGCGGGGAAATAGTGTTTTTGAGCCGAGTGAATGGGTTATCACTAACGACACTGGAGGCGAAGGAACCTTAAAAGAACCGGCGACGGCTCCTGATGATTTTTCACCCAACACCCATTTAATCGAGTAATCGAAAGCGCAAGCGCTCTTCCCAGTTGGCCCTGACCTCTATGGTTTCCGGCACATAGATGACGCGTTCGGGATCGCGTTTTTGCAGGTAATTTCCGGTGTCAAAACGCTTATTGCCATTGCTGTCAATGGTGATGCGCACCGAATAGGTTCCGGGTTCAACGTATTGAAAAAGGGCATCATCTGGAGTCTCAAGGTAAAGCGACTGCAGTGGTTTATCGTCTTTGTCTAACAGCTCAATGATCATCGGATAGTCTTTTGGCTTGGCGTTCTCGAGTTCGAATTTCAAGGTGCCGAAGTCTTCGACAGGGGTCATATTGAATTGAAACGAGAGGCTGTCATTGGTCTGTTCAAAATAATCTTGAACGGCCCCCGGAAGCATTGATAGCCTGTAGCTGCCTTCAGGTTTCGGATTAAAATCTAGGGTGAGCGTGCGCGCATCGGCTTGCATTTTAAGCAGGGCCGGCAGTTTGATACTGTCTGATTCAACAAAGGCTATAAGCGCAGTGTCAATCACCTTTAGAGGAGTGCTGCTGCGAAAGAAAACAGATTGATTAGGTGCTAAGCTTGATTTGGAGCGCATGGCAAAGGTCAGGGTGTCTTTAGCCAGACCCCCCACGGGCTTTACGGTAAACGTATCGATGCTATTGGCCCCTGCAACCGTGAAACGCAGCGAATCCATTTTCGAGGGAGCCTTGAACCAGAAATTTAAACTGTCTTTATCAGCCACCTTTTCAGAAAAGCTCCACAGAGAATCTACCACAGACAACAGGCGTATCTCAGGGAGACTGTCGAGGTCAGATTGGTACCCAAACGTAATGTGATTAGTGCCGGTAAACTTGGGTCTTTCAGCTTTGAATTTGATCTTTTCTTTGAATAGTTCGAGCAGATAAAGACTGTCTGTAGGCAGGGTGATGGGCTTTTTTAAGAAGGCCAGTTTGTCTAGGTAGGGGTCGTATTTGTTGTTTTTGTTTTCGTCTTTTAGGGCATAGAGGTAATACGACCCTTTGCTCAAAAAATTCAATTCGAAGGTGGGCAGGCTGTCAAGGGTGCTCGTCAAATACCGCGGAGTGCTGTTGTAAATGATAGAGTCGTTGTAGGTGCTGTCATTCGGATAAAGCACCACATTTATAAACGGCTCGGCCTTTCTGAGTTGGGCGTCTTTGACCATTCCTTTGAGGTTCAACGAATCGATGCGATCTCCAGTAGCCATGACGTAGTTCAGGTACGGATAAGGGTTTTCTTCGTTGTTGTCTACCACCGAGTTTCCGAAGTAAAAACTGTAGGTCGTATTGGGTAAGAGAGTGTCTTTGAGCTCAATTTCAAGGTACTTGCTTGGGCTAAGCTGCGGGCTTAGAACCGGCGGAGTCTTCATGGGTGGAGACACCAAGAACTGCTCTTCAACTCCCTTGAATTTGATGTACTCATCGAAGTAAATTCGAATGTGTTCTCCCTTAAAATTGGTGCTTCCTAAGGGGGGGTCAGCCTTGACAATGACTGGGGGGCTGGTGTCTTTTTCTCCCCCACTTGGGGTACCTCTCTTAGCACAAGCAGAGAGCACAAGCACTATGCAAGATGCGATTAAAAGAGGGTAGTTTCTCGCCGCCCGTTGCTTAGATCTGCAGACTGTTTTCACAAAGACAAAGAAACAAACTTTATAGCTCAAGTGGGCGCTCAACCGCATATTCTAATGGGGTGTAAAAGAGGGTGAGGTAGCTAATCTCGAACACGCCTTGTTTTTTTAGTGCTTCGAAACAGGCGCCCAAGGTTGAACCCGTGGTAAAGACGTCGTCAATGAGCAGCACATGCCGGTAGTTTCGAGCCCTAATGGCATTGGCCTTGAAGAGATGCGCATCTAGTTGGTGCCGCTCAGATCTGGTTTTCGAAGCCTGGGATTTTTTTCTACTCAGCTGACTTAGCAGCTTTGGGTCTACGGCTACAGCGTACCGCTTACCGATCTCGCGGGCGAGTAATGCCGCCTGATTGAAGCCGCGTTGGATCGTTTTGGTGAAATGCATGGGCACCGGAGCCAGCACGTCAAATTGATGCTGCTCAAAAAAGGGGTGTAGCCCTGGCGAAGCCAGGGCTACGAGGTCTCGGGCTAAAAAGGCGCGTTTGGCATATTTGAGCTGATAGAGCACGTTGATTAATCCGCCGTTTTCTCCTGCATTCAAAAACGGAGCATAAGCATGACACACCTCTTTATTCAATTGGGCCTGTTCGAGCATCTGGTTGAGACTGTCGCGACCATAGCTCTGGGTGGGAAGGTTTGCCGCGCAACTGACGCATAGAACGGTTGCTTTTTCGGCCCTCGCTTGTCGACACACTAGGCAGTGCTTTGGAAAATAAAGATCTAATAGGCTCATCAGTGCAAATGTGGGCGATTTGACCGCCGAAAGGCTGCAGTCTGCTGAATTCTGGCCTCTATTCTCCTGCGAGTCTAAGTGATTATTCTATTTTTGCCTCAAATTAAGTTACTCCATGGCAGCTGAAGACCTCTTTAAGAATGTGATTTCTCACGCTAAAGAATACGGATTTATTTTTCCCTCAAGTGAAATTTATGATGGGCTAAGTGCAGTTTACGATTACGCACAGCTGGGTGTTCTGCTCAAGAATAATATCAGACAGTACTGGTGGGAGGCCATGGTGCGACTCAACGAAAACATTGTGGGATTAGATGCGGCTATTTTAATGCATCCGACCACTTGGAAAGCTTCGGGCCACGTAGATGCCTTTAACGATCCGTTAATTGACAATAAAGACTCAAAAAAACGCTACAGGGCAGACGTGCTCATCGAAGACTATGTGGCCAAACTCGAGGCTAAAATTGACAAAGAGGTTCAAAAGGCCGAAAAGCGATTTGGAGAGGCCTTCGACAAAGAGCAGTTTATGTCGACCAATCCTCGGGTGCTTGAGGTAAAAGAGCGCAGCGAAACTATACTAAAGCGCATGGCTAGGTCTCTGGAGGCTGAAGACCTGGCAGATGTAAAGGCTTTAATTGAAGAGCTCGAGATTGTCTGCCCCGTTTCAGGATCCAAGAACTGGACAGAGGTCAAGCAGTTCAATCTGATGTTTGGCACGCGTTTGGGGGCCTCTGCAGAGAGCGCCATGGAGCTTTATCTAAGACCCGAAACAGCCCAGGGAATTTTCGTAAACTTTCTCAATGTGCAGAAGACCGGAAGAATGAAGATTCCGTTCGGAATCGCTCAAACAGGGAAGGCCTTTAGAAATGAAATCGTAGCGCGTCAATTTATCTTTAGAATGCGCGAGTTTGAGCAAATGGAGATGCAATTCTTTATTCCTCCAGGTACCCAAAAGACCTGGTATGCCCACTGGAAAGAAGCCCGATTAAAATGGCACCTATCGCTAGGGTTAGGCCAAGATAATTACCGCTTTCACGACCATGAGAAATTGGCCCACTATGCCGATGCGGCCGCAGATATAGAATTCAAGTTTCCATTCGGGTTTAAAGAGCTCGAAGGAATACACTCTCGAACCGATTTTGATCTGGGTAGGCACGAGTCTTTCTCTGGAAAGAAGATGCAGTATTACGATGCCGATCAAGAAAAGTCGTACACCCCTTATGTGATCGAGACTTCTATAGGTCTAGACCGCATGTTTTTGGCGGTTTTCTCTGCTTCACTTCAAGAAGAAGAGCTTGAAAACGGATCGCGCACCGTTATGCGCATTCCCTCTGTGCTAGCTCCGTACAAGGCCGCCATTCTGCCCCTTGTCAAGAAAGACGGGCTTCCTGAAATTTCAAAAGAAATCGTAGACGCCTTGAAATACGACTTTAATGTGATTTACGACGAAAAAGACGCGGTGGGGCGCAGGTACCGCAGACAAGATGCAATCGGAACGCCCTTTTGCATCACTGTAGACCATCAAACGATTGAAGATCAAACCGTTACACTAAGATACAGAGACAGCATGCAGCAAGAGCGCATCGCTATAGCTGAACTAGGGCAGGTGCTCCAAAAAGAAGTCTCTCTTTCATCCTGGTTAAAAAAGTTAGAAGCCTAGTCTGATGAAGGTTGTTTCGTATAACGTCAACGGTATTCGAGCGGCGATGAACAAGGGCCTGATAGATTGGCTAAGCGCCGTAGACGCCGACGTGGTCTGCTTTCAAGAGATCAAGGCTACCGAAGACCAAATTGATACTGAGGCATTGAGGGCATTAGGCTACGCGCATCAATACTACTTTTCGGCTGAAAAAAAGGGCTATTCTGGGGTGGCTATATTGAGCAAGAACGCTCCAGATAATGTGGTTTTTGGAACAGGAATAGCCTACATGGATAGAGAAGGCAGAAACCTTAGGGCTGATTTCGGTGCGTTTTCGGTGATGAGCATGTACTTGCCTTCAGGAACCAATACCGACAGGCTAGACTACAAGTTCAGCTACATGGACGATTTTCTCGAATACGCCAAGCAGCTCACCAGAGATCGGTCTAAACTGCTGGTAGTCGGAGACTACAATATCTGTCACGAGGCCATAGACATTCACGATCCTATTCGCAACAAAAACGTTTCGGGCTTCTTACCAGAAGAGCGCGCCTGGATGTCACGCTTTTTGGAAAGCGGATTTATAGATTCATTCAGGGTCTTCAATCAAGATCCGCACCACTATACGTGGTGGAGCTATAGGGCCAACGCTCGAGCCAACAATAAGGGCTGGAGGCTCGATTATGCTATGGCCTCTAGCGATTTAGCCGAGCACCTTAAGCGATCTGTAATTCTCTCAGAGGCGGTGCACAGCGATCACTGCCCCATTTTAACTGAACTCTCTTAAGCATGAAGTACACCCAACTTCCCAATACCGACATAACCGTTAGCGAACTTTGCCTCGGTACCATGACCTGGGGGCGACAGAATACCCAGGAGGAGGGTTTTGAACAGATGAACTATGCCTTGGATAAGGGTATTCAATTTTGGGATACGGCTGAGTTATATCCTGTTCCGACCCTTCCTGAACTCTACGGCGATACAGAGCGCATCATCGGAAACTGGCTCTCAAAGAACAAGAAGCGTTCAGAGCTTGTTTTGGCCACTAAGATTGCGGGTAAGGCTCCTTTTA
>JADHLU010000085.1 GCA_016780435.1 Flavobacteriaceae bacterium | reverse complement strand
GCAAGCCTATTGGCCGTAACCCAGCAGTTTCAGCTCGAGAACACCACGCTTACCCCTCGAATTTACTGGCGCAGAGGACAAGACATGTATGAGTTTGTGCGCGATCGACCTGAGATTTACCGCAACATGCACATCACACATAAAATTGGGGCAGCAGTCGATTTTGCTCATGAGTCTGTGCTTGGAAAATCGGGTATAGGAGTAGATCTCTCAACGACTAGTATACAGAGCAACAATTTGGGAGAGCGCTCGAGAGATATGCTCAACCTCTTTGCAGAGCACCGCTTTTTTTTGATGAATAACAGCTTCGATGTCACGCCAGGTGTGGTGTTGAATTACGTCTCGGATTTTGGTCAAAGACTGTTTCCAGGGATAGATGTCGGCTATAAGCTTAATGCCCGTCTTAAGACCTATATGAATTGGGGTAAGACCTTTCGTGTTCCGACCTTTACCGACCTGTATTACAGCGACCCTAGCACAGAGGGTAACGCAGATTTGGTGGCTGAAGAGGCTGAAACCGCGGAGATAGGCCTGCGCCTTAACCGAAAGCGCTCAATGGCCAGTTTGGCCCTTTTTGCTAGAACGTCAGAGAATCTAATTGATTACGTGAAATCTGCTGAAGATGAGCGGTTTAAGGCTAGCAATATTCAATCTCTGCAAACCCGAGGTATCGAGCTGGAATACCAGTACTTTAAAAATAACAACGCTGAGATTCCTATAGATTTTCGAGTGGCCTACGCGTACCTGTCTCAGCGATTAAGCGATGATGCGGCTGCCTTTTCGCGCTATTCTATAGACAACGATTTAAGGCATCACTTGGTTGTTAGTGCCTCTGCAGATTATACAAAAACTAGCTCTGTTTTTGCCTCGCTTAAGTGGGTAGAGCGCGCAACCGGAAGAGCGTATACAGTAGTTGATTTGACTCTATCCAAAACGCTGAACGATTTTAGTTTGAGAATGGGGTTAAATAATCTGTTAAACCAATCCTATTGGGAGACCAGTCTCATTCCCATGCCAGGCAGAAATTTCTTTTTGGCCCTAAAGTATAGTCCTTAACGATCATTTGATTTTAGAAAAGGGGTTTGGCACGGTTTTGGCTAGCTTTCAACGTCCGCGTAGTCCACACGTTGTTTAAACATTTTAAAATGAATCGAAAACTGATTTTGGCTATTCTCGGAATCGCCTTTATAGCCATTGCCTTGTTTATCGCCACTAACTTGGTAAGCTCGAGCAAGACCCCTCAGATAGCTGTTGAAAAGACAGTTAAATCGGTCTTCGCCCAGCAGGTCAACAATCAAACCTTGGCAGTTAAATTAACCAGTAATGGACGCTTAACTGCGCAGCGTCGTGTAGAACTCTTCTCTGAGGTACAGGGAGTTTTACAGTTGAAGAACCGTGCGTTCAGAGCGGGTCAGATCTATCGCAAAAACGATACGATCATCGCTATCGATGACCGCGAATTTAAGGCTTCCGTTCAGTCGGCTAAAAGTAATTTCCTGAATGCGTTGAGCACCACCCTTGCCGATATCGCCCTTGATTTTCCAGAAGTATATAAAAAGTGGAACAGCTATGTAAAGCGCATAGACATCAATAAGGCGATTCCTGAACTTCCAGCGTTTGAATCGGAAAAGGAGCGCTTTTTTATATCGGGTAGAGGAATAGTTAATAACTACTATACCGTTATTAATCTAGAAACCCGTTTATCTAAGTACGCGCTCACCGCTCCGTTTGATGGTGCCCTTTCAGCCGCTGCTGTTACCGAAGGTACGTTGGTGCGTTCGGGTCAAAACCTGGGAACCTTTATCGAAAGCGGGCGTTACGAAGTTGAAATTCCGGTGGCCGCCTCATACGCGTCATTCTTGGCCGTGGGTAAATCGGTTGTTCTGACATCGCTTGATGGGGTTCAGCAATACCACGGAAAGGTGGTTCGGATCAATCCGGCCATCGATCAAGAAACGCAGATGATCTCTGTTTTTGTATCGGTTATTAGCGCCGAGCTTAAAGAAGGACAATACCTAAAGACTGAACTCGAGGTGCGCTCGGTAGACCAAGCCATAGAAATAGAAAGAAGTCTTTTGCTCGACAGTAAAGAGATCTTTGTAATACGAGAAGGTACGCTGCAGTTGATTGCCGTTACGCCCATACACTTCAATGAGAATACTGTAATCCTTCAAGGCGTTAGCGACGGAGAGCTGATCTTGGCTAAGCCCCTCCCAGGTGCTCAGAAAAATATGCCCGTTAAGGTAATCGCGCCCTAAGCGCAGTATAAGACATGAAGAAATTAATCGCTTACTTTATCAAATACGAAGTGGCAGTGAACATCGTGATCATTGCCTTTATAATCTTCGGACTGCTTGGAGCCTTTTCGTTGCGCTCTTCGTACTTTCCGCTCTCAGACTCCAAGAATATCATCATTTCGGTGGCTTATCCGGGTGCGTCGCCTCAAGAAATTGAAGAGGGTGTGGTGCTCAAGATTGAAGACAATCTCAAGGGCCTTCAGGGCATAGATCGCATAACGTCTACCTCTAGGGAAAATTCGGGCAGTATTAATGTCGAAATCGAAAAGGGCCGTGACATTGACTTCATGCTGTTAGAGGTGAAGAATGCCGTTGATCGCGTACCGAATTATCCTACCGGAATGGAGCCTTTGATAGTAGCCAAGCAAGATGTGGTGCGTCAAACCATAAGCTTTGCCATTAGTGGCGACGCCGTTCCGTTATCGGTAGTTAAACAGGTTGGGCGACAGGTAGAAAACGACCTGCGCGGCATTTCTGGAATATCGCAAATAGAAGTTTCTGGCTACCCCGAAGAGGAAATTGAGATTGCTTTAGACGAAGATCAGTTACTAGCTTACAATCTGAGCTTTACCGAGGTAGCTACAAAAGTGGCTTCAAGCAATCTTTTAATCACAGGGGGTACGATTAAATCTAATGCTGAAGAATACCTAATTCGCGCTAACAACAGACTGTACTACGCCGACGAACTCGCTTCTATAGTCGTTAAGGCTCTTCCAGACGGAAGAAGGCTTTTGCTTTCTGATATTGCCAAGGTTTCTGACCGCTTTTCTGAAACGCCCAACGCCACTTATTTTAATGAGAATCGAGCGATTACCGTTACGGTAACCTCGACTAATACTGAAGACCTCATTGGTTCCGCTGAGGCCGTAAAAGCCTATATAGCCGACTACAATGCCAAGTCTTCGAATGTGAGGCTCGACGTGATCAACGACCTCTCTACCACACTGGTGCAGCGCACCGAGCTACTCACCGAGAATGCCATTATGGGTATGCTATTGGTGCTCATCTTTCTATCGCTCTTTTTGAACACCCGATTGGCCTTTTGGGTCGCTTTTGGATTACCGGTAGCCTTCTTGGGTATGTTTATAGTGGCGCCCTTTGCCGGGGTGACCATCAACGGGCTTTCGCTCTTCGGTATGATTATCGTGATTGGTATTTTGGTCGATGACGGAATCGTAATTGCAGAAAACATCTACCAGCACTATGAGAGGGGTAAGAGCCCGATTCAGGCGGCTATAGATGGAACTTTAGAGGTAATTCCACCGATTGTGTCTGCCATTATGACTACCGTTTTGGCCTTCGGAATACTGCTGTTCTTAGATGGACGGATTGGTGAATTCTTTTCTGAGGTTGCCGTCATTGTGATTTTGACTTTGGTGGTTTCACTGGTTGAGGCCCTGATTATATTGCCCTCGCATTTGGCACACTCTAAGGCTTTAAAGCCGCAAACTGAGCCCACCTCTTTGATCGGAAAAGGATTCGCCAAGATGCGCGTGATCAACAAGATGGGAGACCGAGCCATGGTCTGGATGCGCGACGAGCTTTACAGCCCGTTTCTGCGGTTTTCTATGCGGAACTCCTTTTTCACCTTCGCGCTATTTGTCGCTCTTTTGATCGCCACTTTTGGGTCGATTGGGGGAGGCATCATTCAGACAGCCTTCTTTCCGCGCATTGCCTCAGATCAGGTGACCATCAGCCTACAGATGCCCAACGGTACGAACGAAAAAATCACCGACTCTATCATCCGCATGATAGAGCAAAAGGCCTTGATCGTCAACGAAGAATTTACAGCTACCTACCTCAAGGGCACCGACAAGCAGCTTTATGAGAATACCATTCGAAGAATCGGCCCCGGAACGGCTGCGGCCAGCTTGGTGATTAACCTGCTTCCTGGAGAGGAGCGGCCCGATGCTATTCGCTCTAATCTGCTCACGGCCCGCATTCGAAAGTTGGTGGGCCCCGTTTTGGGCGTAGAGAGCCTCGTGTTTGGTTCAGGCGGAAATTTTGGAGGCTCACCAGTGAGCGTCTCTCTGCTCGGGAATAATATTCAAGAACTTAAGGCCGCTAAAGATCAGCTCAAAACGGCTATGCTCGACAATGCGCTGCTAAAAGACGTATCGGATAACGATCCGGCGGGTATCAAAGAAATTCGCTTGCAGCTTAAAGACAATGCCTACCTGCTAGGGCTAGACCTTAGAACGGTGATGAATCAGGTGCGCTCGGGATTCTTTGGAGCCCAGGCACTAAGGTTTCAACGCGGGCAAGACGAGATCCGTGTTTGGGTGCGTTACGACCGCGAGAATCGCTCCTCGATTGTAGACCTTGATCAAATGCGTATCGCCACCCCCACAGGAGACAAGGTGCCGCTGCAAGAAATCGCTTCGTATTCAATAGAGCGAGGAGATGTGGCTATTAACCACTTAGACGGGCAGCGCGAGATTCAGATCAATGCCGATCTTGACAATCCCGACGAGACCACTCCTACCGAGATTTTAGACTGGATCAAAACCGAGGTCATGCCCGATATTACGGCGCGTTATCCGACCGTGTCTCCGTCTTATGAAGGGCAAAATCGCGAAGCCGGAAAGTTTATTGATTCGTTAAGACTCGTCGGATTCACCGCCCTGTTCTTAATTTTTGTGACGATCTCGTTTACCTTTAGAAGCTTTTCGCAGCCCTTTCTGCTCTTGCTGCTGGTACCGTTCAGTATAACAGCCGTTGGCTGGGGGCACAAGATTCACGGCTTTCCATTGAATATACTTTCACTCTTAGGGATCATTGCCCTGATCGGCATCATGGTCAACGACGGACTGGTGCTCATCGGAAAGTTTAACACCAATCTCAAGGATGGTATGCGTTTTGAAAAGGCACTTTTCGAAGCTGGCCGTTCGCGTTTCAGAGCGATCTTTTTAACCTCTTTGACCACCATAGCCGGATTGGCCCCCTTACTCTTAGAGAAAAGCAGACAGGCTCAATTTTTAAAGCCCATGGCCGTATCAATTGCCTACGGCATAGGGTATGCAACCGTCTTGACGCTTATCATGCTTCCGCTATTTCT
>JADHLU010000084.1 GCA_016780435.1 Flavobacteriaceae bacterium | reverse complement strand
GCCTCCACCTACGGACGGGGAGTTTTCACCTCTCCCATCAGCGTTGAAAAAGCAGATTTCGACATCGGCATCAGCCAACTATCTGTTCTTAGCCCCAAGATTTTTAAACCCGCTGAGGCTCAATTTGAGGCGCAACTTAAAAACGAGGGCAGTCAACCCATTGAAAGCGTTTCGGTCGCCTTGACATACAACGGTTTGGCCCAAGAAACGCTAAACCAAACCGTAGATTTAGCACCCAACGCAAGTACTACCATTAGTCTGGGGGGGCTGCCAGAGACCTATATGGGCATTGTCTCGACAGTTGCAGAGGCATCCACTCTAAACGATGCGTGGAGCGACAATAACCTCAGCAGCACCAAACTAGTGGTTCAGCCCGAGGCGGTATTCTCCGAGACCTACCCTTCAATCGACTTCGAGTCTCCCGACCCAGGTCTTTTGGCCTACGATAATCTTTTCGGAACGGGCTCATGGCAGGTTGCGGCCCTCAATCAAAAGTTTCTAGGGCAAACCAACAGCCAAGTGGTGATGACCGGGGTAGCCCAGAACCATCCCGACATGGAGCGCAGCTACCTGCTCTCTGACTTCTACGACCTCAGCCTGCTTGAGCAACCCGCGCTATCATTCGACATGGCCTTTGAGCTCGAAACCAATTGGGATTTGGTTTACGTGCAATACTCTACCGACCAAGGCCAAACCTGGCATGTTTTGGGTAGCGGAAATTCAACCCCCAACTGGTATAATTCGAGCCGAAGCCCTCAATCTAACCAGAATGACTGTTACAATTGTGTGGGCGCACAGTGGACAGGTGAAGAGCCCGCCTATGCTCAAATGACCTCCTATCAATACGACTTTACGGCAAACGCCCCTATTGATAATGTCGATTTAAGTGATCAGACCGATATCTTATTTAGAGTGGTTTTCCATTCAGATGAATCGGTAAACACTAAGGGTGTGGCCGTAGATAATTTTAAGGTGTTTGATTTGGCCTACGTGGAGCCTCCCGTTGAGGGCAATCCTGAAGAGCCCACAGAACCCAACGAACCGGAGACTGAGCAGCCTATAACTATTCCGGCCAATGCCTTCGACCTTGTGGCCATTGACGCCAACTGCCCCGATAGCGCCACCGGACAAATCGAGATGGCCCTTTTATCGGCGGCTCCAGCCGGCAATTACACCGTCACGCTCTACGATGCCGATCAGACCATCGCAGGAGGCCCACAAAACTTAAGCCTTAACGGGCTTCGCTTCGAAAATTTAATTGCGGGCAGCTATACCGTTTGTGTCACCACCGACCTGTCGGCATCCTTTAGCCGCTGTTATAACGTGGCCATTGGGCAGCCTCAGCCGCTTAGCGTGCAGAGCTTTGTGAACAGTCAGCGCAACGAGCTTACACTGAATCTCAGCGGATCCGACACCTTTACCATAGAGTTTAACGGCCAAAGACTTACGACCCGCGAGCGCACCGTAGTTCTCAATCTAGATCGCATAGAAAACCGCATTCGGGTAAGCACCGAAGAGGGCTGTCAAGGCGTTTTCGAGAAGACCTATATCCTTTCTGATCAAAACTTTATCTATCCCAATCCAGTTAGTGATGGGGTGATTCAGCTTTATCTGGGACAGTCGAGCTCGACCAAAGTGCGCCTGAGTCTGCACGATACCAATGGAGTGCTCGTATTCGAGAAAGATCAGCCGCTAGTCGATCAAAAGACCCAACTGAACGTCAAGGGTTTAACCCCGGGGCTCTACTTCTTGAGCATAACTGATGAGGCCGTGGCCGAAACCACTACCCATAAAGTAATCATTCGTTAATGCTGCTTCAGTACGCCATCAAAGGACAAATCGAAGTGGGCCTTGACGAGGCCGGAAGGGGCTGCTTGGCAGGCCCGGTCACCGCCGCAGCCGTCATTTTACCCGAAGACTTTTACCATCCCCTACTAAACGACTCCAAAAAGCTGAGTAAGCGGCAGCGCGACGAGCTTCGGCCCGTGATCGAGCGAGTCGCGCTGGCCTATGCAGTTGAGCACGTAGATGAAGTAACGATAGACGAGATCAATATTTTAAACGCGAGCATTTTAGCCATGCATCGCTGCATTGACGCCCTGACGATCACTCCTGAATTCATCTTGGTAGACGGCAATCGCTTTAAGCCCTATTTGGGAATTGCCCACCAGTGTGTGGTAAAGGGAGACGGTAAATATGCCAGTATTGCCGCAGCATCCGTTTTGGCGAAAACCTACAGAGACGAGTTGATGTGCGCGCTGGATGAAAAATTTCCAGTCTATAAGTTTGCTGCGCACAAAGGCTATCCCACTGCCGCCCACAAGAGAGCCCTCAAGCACCATGGGCGCTGCAAGCACCACCGAAAATCGTTTGCGGCAAACCTCTAGTTCGTCGTACCTTCACTGCACTAATTTGTTTTCTACATGAAGCGAGTCATCGTTTTCTTCTTGTTTCTTTTATTGAGCGCCTGTGCGGTCGAGAGCACGCTTACGCAGTCTAATCTGAGATTCTTTCCAGACGACTACTCATTCATCCTAAAAGCCAATAAGGCCGAAAACCTATGGTCTGGAATGCTGAGCTCCGATAGGGTTCACAAAGATCTCGTTCGTCTAAGCGAAGCCGTTGACGGCATTCAGCAGCAACTAAGTGGACTAATACCTGTTGGAGCGGTTGAAATTGCGCTCTATCCAGAAGGCCGAGACGCGCTCAGCTTCTTAGCCCTCTCAACCAACGAAAACCTGGAGACTTCTTTTGAGTTCGACGATTCTTTGACTTATGACGACAGCGCCGTTGGAGTCACCCAGGTGGGCGACCAAGAATTGTACTACGCTTCTATTGAAGGGCGCTCGCTCATCAGCAACTCCACCCTCATTCTACAAGAGGCCCTTAGGGGAAAGGCGCGCTTTGCCGTTGATGAAAAGGTTGAGCGTCTGTATGCCAGTGCAACAGCAGAAGAGGTGGTTCACCTAGTCATGAAACCCGAAAATAGCCGACTGGTTTTAGTGGCACTTAGCGGCGGAGCTTATGCCGATCTAGCCTCTTCGATTTCGCTAGACATCAGTCAAGAAGGCCAACTCATCAAGGCAACAGGAATAAGCTTTGCCTCAGATAGCCTAGACCTCTATTTGTCGAGCTTTGCGCAGAGCGCTCCGATTCAACCGCGACTTCTAGACCACGCTCCAAGAGCAACTAAGGGCCTTCTGGTGAGGGCCGCTCCCGCCGGCTTGAGGCATCCCTTACTCAACGGAGCCATTGAAATCGGACGTGTAGACCTCGAGGCTCAGCAACTGCTTTATGTTCGAAGCATCGCCTCAGAACAAATTATTGAAGAGCTCAATCGCCGTCAGTTTGAGAAAGAAGACTATATGGGTATTGCACTCTACCAATTGACTGAGGTTGATTTTTCGCAAGACCTGGAATCCTTGGGCCTGCCCACCCAGGTAAATTACGTGGCACTTTACGAAGACGCCTTCTGGTACAGCACATCAGACACTGATCTTCAGTCACTTATAAAATTTATCAGTAGCGAAGAAACCTTCAAGCGCGGAGCGCTGTACGCAAGCCTAGAGGCCAATATTGCCCAAGAAATTAGCCTGTTATATCTGTCACAAGAAGACAAAAGAGCTCAGCTGTTTTCGGTGGTCAAAGACGCGGCACATTATTTTACGGCAGCGACCTCAGCACCCCTTATCACGCCTAAATTCGAAGCAATAGTCAGTCCTGTGCTCAGCTTATCACTTGATGCGCCGGCGCTGACCGATCCGCAGTTTGTAAAAAACCACTACACCAATGCCTACGAAATCGTCGTTCAAGACGCTAGCCATGCGCTCTACCGCTTCTCGAATTCTGGGGCTCGATTGTGGAAACGCCAGTTAGACGCCAAGATCCAAGGCCGCATTCACGAAGTAGACCTCTTTCGAAATAAAAAACTGCAACTGGCCTTTACCACTGAAACCTCGTTTGTGTTTGTCGATAGAAACGGAAACTACCTCGACGGCTTTCCCAAGCGTTTTCAAGATGGCAATCTCTCGGCATTGTCGGTATTTGATTACGACAACAGTCGAAACTACCGCATGGTGTTCAGCCAGGGTCGCGACATTTATATGCTCAACAATGCCGGAGAGAAGGTGAACGGATTCACCTACACCAAGGCCGAATCTGAATTGGCAAGCCCAGCCAAACACTTTAGAATAGCGAGCAAAGACTATCTGCTTTTTCCGCTAAAGAACGGAACGCTCAAGGTGCTGCAGCGCGATGGAAAAGACCGTCTTAAGTTGAGCCAGCGCTTTGATTTTACCTCAAACGAATTGTTCGAGTACCGAAACACCTTTGCCTTCACTGATCAAAAAGGAGCCCTTGTTCAAATAGATACGCGCGGAAAGGTCAGTCGCACCGATCTGGGCTTTTCACCCGATCACTTATCAGCCTCTAGCAGCAAAACTTTAGTGCTGAGCGATCAAGAAAAACTGCAGATTAAAGAGAAACGCATCGAACTCGAATACGGCATTTATGAAGGCCTGCGCTTTTTCTATGTCAACGACACCATTTATATCAGTCTTGTTGACAAGGCCAGTAAGCAACTTTTTGTCTACAACAGCCAAGGTGAATTGCTGAAAGGTTTTCCGGTTATAGGCATTTCTGCGATCGACCTTATCGATATGGATAACGACAAAAAGGTTGAGTTGGTCACCGCTGACGAACGCAACAGTCTAACGGTTTATCGAATAGAGTAGATTTCTTGGGCTGATAGGTGCGCTACAGCTCAGGCTAATTCGCAGTCGAATAAGCCCATAAATTGCGTTAAAAATACCTGCTGCACCTTTTCTAGGCTAGGGCAGTTGTCACCGAGCTCTCTTTTCATTGAAGTAACCCCTTTGCCATGAATTCCACACGGAATCATCAGCTCGAAAAAGCTCAGGTCTGTATCCACATTTAGGGCCAGCCCGTGCATGGTTACCCATCGGCTCGCGCGAATACCCATGGCGCAAATTTTACGTGCAAATGGAGTGCCCACATCGATCCAAACGCCCGTTTCGCCTGAAGAACGGGTAGCTTCAATATTCCACTGCGCCAAGGTTTGTATAACGGCCTCTTCAAGAAAGCGCAGATACTTGTGCACATCGGTGAAGAAATGATCCAAATCGAGAATGGGATACGCCACTAACTGTCCAGGGCCATGAAAGGTGATGTCTCCTCCCCTGTTGGTCTTGAAAAATTCGGCTCCTTTGCGCTCAAGCTCAGCCTCTGAGACCAGTAAGTTTGAGAAATCTCCGCTTTTGCCCAAGGTGTACACGGGGTCGTGTTCGACAAACAGCAAGTAGTTCGACGTAGTGAGCTGCAGCTGCTCGCGGCGATTGCGCACCTTGAGG
>JADHLU010000083.1 GCA_016780435.1 Flavobacteriaceae bacterium | reverse complement strand
AAGAGCGCGATCTGCGCTACGTGCATTTCAAAGACCTGGCCTCTGAAGAAGATCAGCAAGCCGTATTAGCCTCGATTACCGAGCTCATGACAGCGGCTGAAGAGTTTGATGCCAACACCAACACAACCCTTAGCAGACCGAGCTTTGCAGAAACCGACAATGTAGCGGAGTTCTTAAGTCGTTATTCAGATGTGGCTTACGATTCGGTGCCGCGTCCGCGTAATCAGCTACCTGTAGAACACGCCGACAGCATTACTAGTTTGGCTGTAGGTGAATCTTACGGTCCCTATAAACACGGCGATACCTATAAGGTCAGCCGACTGATGGATTATAATAAAGACGGAAGCGTTCGTGCCCGCCACATTTTGGTGGCCTATGAGGGTGCTGAGCGTGCCGCCTCTACTGTTAGCAGAACTAAAGAAGAGGCTCGTGTTAAGGCACGTGAGCTACTCACTAAGGCGCGTGGTTCAGAAGTGGCCTTCGCTCAGTTAGCAACCGAGGAGTCTGACGGCCCTACTGCCAGTAGAGGAGGAGACCTTGGGTATTTCTTAAACGGAGACATGGTCGATGCCTTTAACAACTACGCCTTCTCAAACCCTATAGGCGCTATTGGCCTGGTGGAGACCTCATTCGGTTTTCACGTGGTGAAAGTGGAAGACAAGAGAGACGTGTATCAGGTCGCTACTTTAGTACGCAACATTGAGCCTTCTGAGGCTACCATCAACAAGCTTTACACCGATGCCACCACCTTTGAGATGAAGGCTAAAGACAGCGACTGGAAGCAGTTTCCGCTCATCGCTCAAGATATGGGGTACTCTTTTAACCCGATCACCAAGCTCAAAGCGTTTACCGAAAACCTTCCGGTTTTAGGCTCGCAGCGCAGCATAGTTAAGTGGGCCTTTGATGGCCAAACCAAGATCGGAGACATTCGAAGATTTGATCTGGCCGACGGATACGTAATTGCACAAGTGGTAAAACAGCGCAAAGAGGGCTTACAATCTCCAGAAGACGTTTCTCCGCTAGTGATCGCCCAGATCAGGGACGAGAAAAAAGCAGCTCTGCTGCTCAAGCAGAATGCTGGTCAAAACTGGGAGGCAGCATCAGCCCTTTCACAAGTTCAGTCGGGTACAGCTAGTGCGTTGAGCACCGATGCCAGCGTGATCCCAGGAATAGGAACCGAACCTTTTGTAGTGGGTAAAGCCTTAACGCTTCAAGAACAAGGAGAGTCTCAGTGGCTCAAAGGTGGCCAGGGTATCTACAAGGTGCGCGTTACGGCTAAGACTCCTGCGATGGAGCTTCCGGTTATTGAACCCTATGCGCGTTCAATTGCTGAAGAGCGCGTTGCTCAGGGCTCGCAGTCGGCTTATGAGGCCCTTAAAAAGGTCGCTAAAATCGTCGACAACAGAGCGATTATTTACTAAGAAAACAAGCTATTTAGCTGAGCCTACATAGCTCGGCTAAGCCGAGTATAGTTAAATATCCCTTTTCTTTCAGAGAAGGGATATTTTTTTTTCGGCTAAATAGGGCGAAGTCGCCTCCCCATGCACCTAGTGAGCTAAACACTCCTGGCAATCCTGCGAAAAGGGTTTGACCTATGGGTTGTATCCCAAGCTGCTGGCCTATGAGGCGTTCGTGGGCATCCACCACCGCCTCAAACGCTTCGAGGTTGTCGGCCGTAATAAGGTCTTGTGTAAGTGTCGATACCTGCGCAATCAACTCGGGCGATTTGGGCTGGGCGTTATAGTGTCTAATGGCCTCTCGGCTATTCATCTTTTGGTTGAGGTAGACAAGGTAGAGCTCGTCGCTAAATGAGGGGTTGAAATGCACCGTTTTAACGGTTGGCCCATTAGAATCGTTGCGGTATAAGATGGGCCCTTCTGCATCGGCACAGGCGATGTCGTATCCGCTTCCGCCGAAGCTATGGCTCAAGAGCACATAGGGGTCTATCGCGAAAAAATCGGCCAATGCGCTTACCAGGGTTGAAGACGATCCGAGCCCCCAATTTCGACCAAATTCTAGGGTCGCTTTGATGGCCCACCCATGGGTGAAGGCCTTAGGGTTTAGGTGGTCAATAGTCGTGAAAAGATCGGCCAGCGTTTGGGCAGTTTCGCTATTGAGCGCACTCGAAAAATGTTTCAATTCAAGGCGGTCTTCGAACCAGACCTGGCCTGTGTGGTCAACCGACTGCCAACTAATCTCGGGCTTGTCTATAGGTGAGAATTCGAATCGCTGCCCCAGTTTGGTGGGCAGAGCTAACGAGAGGGCTCCGTCTAAGACGGCATACTCTGCGGTGATAAGCAGTTTGCCGTGCTTGTAGATCGTGCGGGTTGGGCTCATTTGCGCAACTGATTAAGCGCCTGTTTAACGGCGGCACTGCTCACGGTTTTATCGCTAAAATGAGCCACCAGTGCTTCTTTTTCTGCGCTGCTTGCTCCCTCTGCATTGAGTAGGTTCAGCAGGTGCATTTTCATGTGTCCCTTTTGAATTCCGGTGGTTACCAGTGAACTCACAGCCGCAAAGTTCTGAGCTAGGCCCGCAACGGCGGTGATGCGCATAAGGTCTTCTGCCGTGGGTTGGCCTAAGATGTCTAGGGCCTGCTTCACCAGGGGGTGTAGACCTGTCAGCCCGCCTACAGTGCCCAGTGCGAGCGGAACTTCTAGTTCAAAGTGCAGCTCTTGGGCATCGGTTACAAAGGCCTTGGTAAGTGATCGGTATTGTCCGTCACGACTGGCAAAGGCGTGAACTCCGGCTTCGACGGCTCTGAAATCGTTTCCGCTGGCGATGACAACGGCATCGATTCCATTCATGATACCCTTGTTATGAGTGACAGCCCGGTAAGGCTCCGCTTGCGCAATGGCAACCGCCCGGCAGAATTTTTTGGCAAAAGTGTGTCCGTCTACCCCCTCGTAGGCTAGCTGATCTAGGGGGCAGCTCACCCATGCTCGCACGGTGCAGTTAGGCACGTAGTTGCTCAATATGCTCATAACCACCTCTGGAGCCTCTTCGGCTAAAAAGGTTTCGCTAGCCCTTGTACTGAAGTCTTGAGCGAGCTGCTCAAGGCACGAATTGATAAAGTTTGCGCCCATTGCATCTTTAGTCTCAAAGCTGAGTGCGATGTGGTAATACCCTTCGAGTTTGTGGGTGTTGTCGACGAGTTGTATCGATCGAATGCCTCCCCCGCGCTTTTCCATGCTCGAGCTAAGGGGCTTAAGCGCTGTTTCAAAAGCGGCGCGATACTGCTCGAAGAAGGCGAATAGTTTTTCGGCTGGGCCAAAGTAATTCAGGTGCACGTGGCCGACTTTTTCGGTGCCAACGATTTGAGTGTGAAATCCGCCCTTATCAGCCCAAAACTTGGCGGCCTTGCTGGCGGCAGCCACCACCGAGCTCTCTTCAATCACCATTGGAATGGCGTAGACCTTTTGGTCAATCAAAAAGTTAGGCGCAATGGCAAAAGGCAGGTAGTAGTTGGCCAAGGTGTTTTCGATGAACTCATCGTGCAGCTCTTGAACCGTGGGGTTGGGGTGGTTATAGGTCTTGAATACCTCAAGGGTCTGTGTGGGGTCACTGGCAAAGGTTTCAGCTACCCATTGGGCCTTTTCTGCCTTAGTTTTCTTTGAAAAGCCGCTTACCATCTCTTTCATGAACAGATCTTCTGCTCAAAGATACGCATAAGGCCTGCTTTCACATTCTCGAAATTAATTAGTAAACTTGACGTTCTTATAAGTTCTGTTCACATGAAAAAATGCATTGCGCTCTTCTTGCTGAGTATCACATTGGGCCTGAGCGCCCAACAGCAACAAATCACGCTTGAAGAAATTTGGTCGGGAGCCTTTTCAACCGATGGTATCGCCTCGCTACATTCGCTTCAATCTGGAGAACGCTATACCACCCTAGAATACAACGACGGCCAAAGCCAGATAGTGGCTTACGACTATAAGAGCATGAGCAAGCAAGGAGTGCTGCTGTCTTCAGGAACCGAGGTTCCGCGATTTAGCTCGTATGCCTTTAACCAAAACGAATCTAAGATTCTTATCGCGACCCAGCGCACGCCCATTTTCAGACGCTCTTCAGAGGCCATTTACTACGTCTTTGATCGCAACTCGAGACTGCTCACAAAGGTGGCTGATGATAAAATTAGGGTTCCGTCTTTTTCTCCTAACGGAAAAGAATTGGCTTACGTAAAAGATAACAACCTCTATCTATTTGATTTACAGACTCAAAATACCAAGCAATTAACTTTTGATGGGGTTGGGGGCAGCATCATCAACGGCCATGCCGATTGGGTGTACGAAGAGGAGTTTTCGCTGGTACGGGCTTACGAATTCAACGCCAGCGGATCGCACATCACATACTTGAAGTTTGACGAGTCTGAAGTGCCCGAGTTTTCTATGGACGTTTACGGCCAAAATCTGTACCCCTATCAATACCGCTTTAAGTATCCGAAGGCTGGAGAAAAGAATGCCGAGGTCGCTGTGCACCTCATTGACCTCAAGAGCGGATCAGATCAGAAGGCCAATCTAGAGCCTCAGGAGTACACGATGCGCATCTACGCGAAAAACGATGCTGGCAAGATGGTGGTGCAGACGCTCAACCGTCATCAGAATCACCTGATGTTACACGAGATTGACCTCAAATCAACGAACTCTAGTGTGCTGCTCGAGGAGAAAGACGAGGCCTATGTCGATATCCACGACAACCTAACCTTCTTAGCAAACGACGACTTTATATGGACGAGCGAAGCCGACGGATACAACCATCTGTACCTCTACAATGCAGACGGATCACTTAAAAAACAGCTCACCTCGGGCGACTACGAGGTTACCGCCTTCTACGGATACGACGCCAAGCGCAAGCGGCTATTTTACCAATCGACCGAGCCTTCGTCTATAGAACGGGCCGTGTACCGCATCGCCCCTAACGGACGCTACAAGACCTGCCTTACTGAGGAGGCCGGAACCTACAGCGCCCAATTTTCAGCCGATTATTCGTATTTCATCGCCACCTATGAGAGTGCGACCACTCCGCCCGAGTTCAGCCTGAGAGATCCGGGTTATGGTAAGGTGTTGAGCATCATTAAAGACAACAAAGCACTGCTGAAGAAGCTAGATAACTATGTGCTTTCTCCTAAAGAATACGGTACGCTGCGGGTGGGTAACAATTCGCTGAACATGTACATGATACGTCCGGCCGATTTTGATCCAAACAAGAAGTATCCGCTTTTGATGTTTCAATATTCTGGACCCGGCTCACAGCAGGTGGCCGACCGCTGGATGGGCACCAACGACTATTGGCATCAGATGCTGGCTCAGCAGGGTTACGTGATCGCTTGCGTCGATCCGAGGGGAACCGGATTCAGAGGACGCGACTTTAAGAAGGTCACCTACCTT
>JADHLU010000082.1 GCA_016780435.1 Flavobacteriaceae bacterium | reverse complement strand
AAAATTACGACGCTATCGAACGGCAATTGATCCTCGAAAAAGCAGACTTTCTAAAGGTTCAAGCGGTAAATGCACGGATCGCCGAATTGACAGAATCTATCAGTAGTGATCGAAGCGAAGATTGCCAGGCCCAAACTGCGCCCTGTGAATTGAACCGTCTAAAGCTCGTTATCAACATTCTTTTCTGGCCGCTGGTATTTATTTGGCGCAGGCGCATCCAGCCGCTGATCAAAGAAGATGAATTTTTGAGCACGTTCAGGTTTGCCTACTTCACCTTTGTGCTGCTTGCGGGCCTGCTGCTATTAGCTCTTTTTTTAATTTGTTTACTTTAGGGGTAAACCTGTAGACTCATGAGTGATTCACAATTTAGCAAGCCCGAGCATCAAATGTATTGCGCCGAATGCGGAAAATTAATCAGCAAAAAGGCGTCTATGTGCCCGAATTGTGGACTCTCTTACGAAGAGGCTCCCAAACAACCTTTCAATGCTGAACCGCGGTTTTTAGCCACACTTCTTCTGTGCTGGTTTTTGGGAGTGTTTGGGGTGCATCGCTTTTATACGGGCCACACCACCATTGGTGTGATTCAGTTATTCACCTTGGGCGGATGCGGCATCTGGGTCATCATTGACTTTATACTTATTGTAACGGGCGGATTCAAAGACGCAAACGGCATTCCTATTCGGGCCAATGGCTAGATCAATCGCTCTACTTTTCAGTCAGAAATTTATGCTTTCGGCAGTGGTAGTGTATCAACTAACCACGGGCCTTCTAGCGGAATACGGCGTGATAGACCTGATGATTCCCTGCCTATTTAAGACCTTTTTTCACGTTGAGTGTTGGGGGTGTGGCCTATCTTCTGCGGCCATAGAACTGCTTCATTTTCGCTTTAGCCTAGCGGCTGAGAAGAATCCAATCATCTTTGTTGTAGTGGGTTTGATGGCGTATTATTTCGCAAAGCACTCCCTTTTATTTGCAGACCCAAATACAGTTGGCGAATAGAAAATTCAAAAAAAAACGATAGTCAGTTTTATAGTATTCATTTTTAGTTAGTTTTGCCGAAAAATGTAGCCTGCGGGTTGCAACCTTAACGTTTTGAAAATGAATGTTATGCTCGGGCCCAAGGGTGTGTTGAAGTTCGTCCTAAAAGCCGTATTTAGAGGAGTACGCCGAGCAAAAGGTCTAACTTCAAAAATGATTTCATTTCTAATGCGCGAGCGCATTGTGCTAAGCTTGTCTGAGTTGCAATCGAAGTCGAGCACGCATATACGCATTTAGTGGAGCCTTCAAAACAGAGCCCTACCTTTTACAGCCCTTTTTGATTTTAGACCCCTTTAAATGCTTTAATGAAAACAAAATACATCGATTTAATAGACCAGACCTACTTTTTTCCGCAGGAAGAATTTACCCTACGTGACGACAATCTTCTGTTTCACGGCATAGATCTAATGCAACTCGTTGAGCAATACGGCTCTCCGATCAAGTTTATGTACCTGCCTAAGATTTCTGAAAATATTTTAAAGGCCAAGCAGTGGTTTGCGGACGCCTTCAGAAAATACGATTATCACGGCGCCTACCACTACTGTTACTGCACCAAGAGTTCTCACTTTAGACATGTAATTGAACGGGCTCTTGACACCGGAGTATACATTGAAACTTCATCAGCCTCTGATCTCTCTATAGTGAATGTTTTGCTGAATGAAAAAAAGGTCAAGCCCACAGACTGGGTTATTTGCAATGGATTCAAGCAACAAGAATACGTAG
This sequence comes from Flavobacteriaceae bacterium, assembly GCA_016780435.1. The sequence continues at coordinate 3,632 of JADHLU010000082.1, read as the reverse complement.
ATAAGATAGCCGAATTGATGACTTCAAAGGCAGTAAATGTTCTTCCTGTTTTAGATCACTATGTAGAAATCGAGCAGCTTAAATCTAAGACCTCCGAGCCGTTTTCAGTGGGTATTCGCATTGCTTCTGAAGAAGAACCTAAATTTGAGTTTTATACGTCTCGTTTAGGGATAGGGTATAGGAATATTGTTCCGTTTTATAAACAGTACATTCAAGACGATCCGCAGATCTCGCTGCGTATGTTGCATTTCTTTATCAACACAGGCATTCGCGATACGGCTTATTACTGGAATGAGCTTCAGAAGTGTTTAAAAGTATATGTGGGGCTTAAGAAGATATGTCCTACGCTCAATTCTCTAAATATTGGCGGAGGCTTTCCGATTAAGAATTCACTAGCCTTTAGTTACGATTACGCTTACATGATCGACGAAATCGTAAACCAAGTGCGCATAGTTTGTGAAGAAGCTGGTATTGAGGTGCCTGACTTGTACACCGAATTCGGAAGTTATACCGTCGGTGAAAGTGCCGGGACTATTTACAAGGTGCTTTATCAAAAGCAACAGAATGATCGAGAGAAGTGGAACATGATCGATTCTTCATTCATCACCACAATGCCTGATTCTTGGGCGATCAATAAACGGTTTATTATGTTGCCCCTCAATCGCTGGAACGACACCTATGAGCGGGTATTGCTGGGTGGCATAACGTGTGACAGTGACGATTACTACAACTCAGAACAACATGTAAACGCGATTTATTTACCGCGCTTCAGTAAGTCTTATCCGCTGTATATTGGATTCTTTCACACAGGGGCTTACCAAGAAACGGTTGGCGGATTTGGAGGGCTTCAGCACTGCTTGGTGCCCCAACCGAAGTACGTCTTATTAGATCGTGACGAAGAGGGCAACCTCACTTCAAAGCTTTTCAAGGAACAGCAAACAGCATTGGAATTTTTAACTCAACTCGGATATACTCAATGAAAACATTTGCAGGAATTCCTGTAGAATTCGCCGGAGCTGATCGCTCAAAGGTATCACTCATTCCGGTCGCCTACGACGGAACAAGTACATGGGGAAAAGGGGCTGACAAAGGGCCAGAAGCCTTTTTAGACGCTGCCGAAAACATGGAACTCTATGACATTGAGACGCAGTCTGAAGTCTACAAAGAGGGTGTCTACTTGCATCAAACGCTTCAGGGTTTTTCAACCCCAGATGCCATGGTTGAAGCCGTTTACGCCAAATTTAAAGACCAGTATACACGCGGTAAATTGGTGAGCATGATAGGTGGAGAGCATTCGGTCTCTATAGGTGCCATTCGCGCAACCGCCGAGTTCTTTGACGACGTTACGGTGGTTCAACTAGATGCGCATACCGATCTAAGGGAGTCTTATCTAGGGTCGAAATACAATCATGCATGCGCACTCTTTGAAGCCCAGCAGACCACCAATCTGATACAGGTCGGAATTCGCTCTATGGACAAACTCGAGCAAGACCGGGTAGATCCTGAGCGCGTGTTTTATGCTCATGAATTGGAAGCTGATGAGTTTTGGATGGATAAGGCCATCGACTTGATGACTGAAAACGTGTATATCACAATAGATCTAGACGCGTTTGATCCGTCTATACTTCCGGCAACCGGAACTCCGGAGCCCGGAGGTATGTTGTGGTACGAGACGCTTTACTTTTTGCAGCGTATCATCACCGAAAAGAAACTGGTAGGCTTTGATATCGTTGAACTCTGCCCCAATGAATTTTCAAAACCCTCAAACTTTTTAGCGGCCAAATTGTATTACAAAATACTATCTTATCACTTTACAAAAGAACTATGAGCGTAAGCGCCTTTATCGAAAATCACTACAAACATTTCAATGCAGCTGCCCTTGTAGACGCAGCTAAGGGCTATATCGCTCAGCTTGATCAGGGTAACAAGATGCTTGTTTCTCTAGCTGGAGCCATGAGCACCGCTGAGATGGGGCGCATTCTTACGCCAATGATTGCTCAGAACAAGATTCATATTATATCGTGTACTGGGGCCAATCTAGAAGAAGATGTGATGAATTTGGTGGCTCATAACCACTACGAACGCATTCCGAATTACCGCGACCTTTCACCAGAGCAAGAGCGGGATCTGCTTGACAGGGGATTGAATCGCGTAACAGACACCTGTATTCCAGAAGAGGAAGCTTTTCGAGTGCTTCAGAAATACATGTTTAAGTTATGGAAGTCGGCTGAGGATAAAGGAGAGCGTTACTTTCCGCATGAATTTTTGTATCAACTATTGCTTTCGGGAGATTTAGACGCTCATTTTCAGATTCCGGTTGAGCATTCGTGGATGATGACGGCTGCGAAGAACAACTTGCCTATGGTGGTTCCTGGATGGGAAGACTCAACTATGGGAAACATCTTTGCGAGCTATGTGATTAAAGGAGAGCTGAAGGCCTCCACAGTGAAGTCTGGAATCGAATACATGGCTTACCTGGCTGACTGGTATAGACAACAAAATCAAGTAGGCTTTTTTCAAATCGGAGGCGGAATAGCCGGAGACTTTCCGATCTGTGTGGTTCCGATGCTTTACCAAGATCTCGAACTCGAACAAACGCCTTTTTGGAGTTATTTTTGTCAGATTAGCGACTCTACAACCAGTTACGGTTCGTACTCGGGAGCAGTGCCTAACGAAAAGATCACCTGGGGCAAGTTGGATATCGACACTCCAAAATTTATTATTGAATCAGACGCGACCATTGTTGCACCTTTAGTTTTTGCCTATATATTAGGGTACTGATGAAACGAGTTATAATTGATTACAAGAAGTTAAGCGCCGACCAAAGGCAGGCATTCTCTGATCTTTACAGCGAAGGATATGGAGATAACGAGCTTATGACGCTTACTATGGGCAACGGAACTCGAGTGAGTTGCTTGCCTTTGTCTTTTGAAGACACTTCATTTTTGGTAAAGATTGGTTCTGTTTCTAAAGACTTTTGGGATGCAGACTTCCTCGATAGCATAGAGCCTATGGAAGGCGTTGATTTTGAAGATTAACCTTCCTTAAGAAAACAGGCCGATTTTTCTTCTAGAAAATTGACCTGTTTACCTTTAAAACAAAAATGCAGTTTCTCATTCACAAGGCCTCCGATAGGGGCCAAGCCAATTTCGGTTGGCTAAAATCACACCACAGTTTCAGTTTTGGTTCGTACTACGATCCCAATAAGATGCAATTTGGTGCGCTACGCGTTTTAAACGACGATTGGGTAGAGGCTGGAGCAGGTTTTCCTAAGCATGGCCATCGCGACATGGAAATTGTTTCTATTCCGCTTTCAGGCGATCTAAAACACGAAGACAGCACCGGAACTTCGGCAGTGATTCGCTCAGGAGATGTGCAGGTGATGAGCGCAGGAACTGGTATTGAACACAGCGAATTCAATGCCAGTGATGATCAGGCAGTAGCCTTTCTTCAGATTTGGGTCATGCCCCGTGAACGAGGAGTGGTTCCTAGGTACCAACAGATTTCATTGCCCGAGCCCTTTCCAGCCCAGCGCTGGGTGCAGTTGGTGTCGCCCCATGAAGGAGGCGAGGGGGTTTTTGTGCATCAAGACGCCTGGTTTTTTATGGCAGAGTTAGGTGAAAATCAACAGC
>JADHLU010000081.1 GCA_016780435.1 Flavobacteriaceae bacterium | reverse complement strand
TGTGGCTATAGTTACCGATGTAACTCACGACACAACTACCCCTATGATCAGCAAAATTGAGCAAGGTGAAACCAAAATGGGAGGCGGACCGGTAATCTCGTATGCACCTGCAATTCAGCACAAGCTTAGAGACCTGATTATTGAAACGGCAGAAAACCATAAGATTCCATTTCAGCGCCACGCCTCGTCTCGATACACCGGAACAGACACCGACGCTTTTGCTTACAGCAATGGAGGGGTTGCCTCGGCGCTAATCTCGCTGCCTTTGCGCTACATGCATACCACGGTCGAAACAGTTCATAAAGAAGATGTGGCTAACGTTATTCGACTCATTTACAACTCACTGCTTGCCATTAAGTCTGGAGATCAATTCTCTTACTTTGAAGATTAGGGATTAAGCCCCAATAACAGTGATCATATCATGAAGACTTTCGAAATCGAATTCATGTATTTCGGAAGTCTTCATGTTCTTTAGGGTCAGCGATTTTAAAGATTCTCCCTTACCATTTTGATACAGCACAAATCTGGCTTTTCTCTTTTCGGCATACTTGTATTGCTTGGCCGTCTTCGCCATTTCTGGGTACAATTCAGAGGCCACACCCTTTGACCTCAATTGGCTTATGAGCTGCAATAAGCGTATGGGGTCAGATTGCTCCAAGAATAAGACAATTATATCGATTTGGTCTTCTAAATGACTACCAAACAACTGCAACTCTTCCATCACGAGGTACAGTCTGTCTAGTCCAAAAGAAATTCCTACCCCACTCATTTCTGTACCCCCGAATGTTTCAGTTAAATTATCGTATCGGCCGCCTCCGCCGATAGCGCCTAATTGAACGCTTTCTGGAGCACTGACCTCGTATAAGGTTCCGGTGTAGTAGTGAAGGCCTCGCGCTAAAGTGAGGTCAAATGTGAGGTGAATGGCCTCTAGATTAAATAAGCGAGACTGGCTCAGTAAAAACTCGAGTTCTTCTAAGCCCTTAAGACCACTAGCGGAAGTAGCTAATAGATGGTGTAATTTATCTAGTTTGTGCTCTTGACTGATCGAATCGTCCAGGAAAAACTGCATCGTATTCCAAACACTGTCTTCGAATCCTTGTAATCTAAGTTCTTCTGCGACCGCATCAGCGCCTAGTTTATCTAACTTATCTAAGGTGATCATGAATTCAGCTAATCGATCTCCAATAGCCAAAACCTCGGCTATACCCGAAAGCAGCTTTCTATTATTCAATTTTATCTTAACCTTATTCTCGCCAATCAATCCCAATTCGGTAAAAACGGCATTATACAGCTGCACTAATTCAAGCTCTTGCCACAGCGATTGCGCACCCACTACATCGGCATCGCATTGCGTAAATTCCCTATATCTACCCTTTTGTGGTCGATCTGCACGCCAAACAGGCTGAATTTGATAGCGTTTAAACGGAAAAGCTAGCTCGTTTTGGTGCTGTACCACAAAACGCGCAAAAGGCACGGTCAAATCATAGCGCAGCGCTTTGTCACTGATATCGGGGGTAAGGTCTTGGCTATTTCTAGAGGTCAAAGCCGCTTCATTAGCCTTTGACAAATAGTCGCCTGACTTTAGAATCTTGAAGATTAATCGATCTCCTTCTTCACCGTATTTCCCGATTAAGGTGGCGTAGTTTTCAAAACTCGGGGTTTCAATTCTGGAGAAACCAAACTGCTTGAAATGTTTTTCAATAACACCTATCATGAACTGTCTTTTACTCAGTTCATCTCCGTAAAAATCTCTAGTGCCCTTCGCTAAACTTGCGTTTGTAGCCATATGTATCGACTTTATTTACTCCGAAGATAGGTCCAACAGGTCTTCAAACCAATCGTACAAGGCGCCCTTGGTGATAACGCCTCCTTTTTCTATCAATTCAAATTTATCTTCATTTCTCGTTTTCGAATACGCCTTTGATGCGCGTTTGTAGCTGATGTAATCTGAATTGTAATGCTTTTTAAACCATTCAAATCCAGACTGTTCTCTTAAATCAATCTCTGTATTACTCACCTCGATAGCAATTAGCTTAATTTCTTGGTCTAAACACTTGAATAAAAACAGGTGATTTGCAGAAATATTCTCAATATATCCAGCCTTTTCAAGGACTGCATCCCAAACCAGATCGCTAAACTCATCCAACAGCTCATCCACTTCTGAAGATTCGTTGACTTTTTTGCTATCCCAGAGTGTCTTATCTACACCGTTGGAAGCCAAAAAAGCACTAAACTCTTCGTGCATGCTCTCAAACTGTTCTTTGGTTAATCTACGAAATTTCATAACTAAAAAGGGGCCAAAAAGGCCCCTTGAATAGGTGTTAACGAGGTGCAGTACTTAATTTGATTCAGGAACTACCTCAAAGGCAAGGTCAGCAATCACATCTCTGTGTAAACGAACCTTGGCCGTGTATGCCCCCAAACGCTTCACTGAGCCACCTTGAACAATGATGTATTTCTTGTCAATGGCCTCATTCTGCTTCTCTAGAGCGGCAGCAAGATCAATGTTTGAAATCGATCCAAACAGTTTGTCTCCTGAACCAACTTTCGCCTGTAGCTTCAATTGAAGAGTAGAAAGTCTATCTGCTATAGTTTGAGCTTCTTTAACGAGCTGAGCCTCCTTGTGAGCGCGCTGTCTTAAATTTTCAGCGTGAACTTTCCTTGCAGAAGGAGTAGCTAATACAGCCAATCCTTGAGGAATAAGAAAGTTTCTGCCGTATCCATTCTTTACAGCTATTATATCGTCTTTGAACCCTAGGTTCTGAACGTCTTCTTTTAAAATAATTTCCATGTCTTTCTCGTAATTATTTTAACATATCTGCTACGTAAGGCATAAGGGCAAGGTGTCTTGAACGCTTTATGGCCTGTGAAACCTTTCTCTGGTACTTCAATGAGGTTCCAGTTAGTCTTCTAGGAAGAATCTTACCTTGCTCATTTACCAATTTGAGTAAAAAATCAGGGTCTTTATAGTCGATATACTTAATACCCGACTTCTTAAAGCGACAGTATTTTTTATCTTTTTGGGTATCAATGTTTAAAGGAGTCAAATAGCGAATCTCGCCATCTTTTTTTCCTTTTGCTTGTTGTTCAATAGTTGACATAATTAAGCCGTTTTAAGTTTTTGTCTTCTTTTTTCCGCCCAAGCAACTGCATGCTTGTCTAATTTAACGGTTAGGTAGCGCATTACTCGCTCGTCTCGTCTAAACTCAAGTTCGAATTCAGTGATAATTTCAGCGGGTGCATTAAACTCAAATAAATGGTAAAAACCACTCTTTTTGTTTTGAATTGGATAAGCTAATTTCTTTAGCCCCCAATTCTCTTTAGCTACCATCGAAGCTCCACGGCTCGTTAAGAAATCTTGAAATTTCTTCGCTGTTTCCTCTACCTGAACGTCAGATAGAACGGGATTCAAAATGAAAACAGTTTCGTATTGGTTCATAATTTAGTTTTAAAAGAGTGCAAAAATAGGCAAAGCATTTGTGCTTTACAAGCCCCCACGGCTAAATCTAGATGTGATCAACATGATAGGCGATTCGTATAGATTGAAAGGCACCTATAGACTCAAATGACTGTTGAATTTTATGTATTCGTGCCTTCAGGGTATGTAACGGAAATTGTTTTGGGTATTTGATCAGAATCTGCTGGTAATGCTGATCTCGAATTTTCGAAACTATTGGGCTATCATTGCCCAAAACGTGTATTCCCTCAATTTGTTTGAGGGCTTTTGCAAACCAAGAGGCCCCCTCCCAAACCACCGATTCGCTCTTAGCTCTGAACTGTATGCGAATCATGCGCGAAAATGGCGGATAAAAAAACTGCTTTCGCTCCTCTAATTCACTGCTATAAAAATCCTTGTCGTCTCCTTGAACCAATTGCCTCAATATCCGGTTACCCGGATCAAAGGTTTGTAAGGCCATTGTGGCCGGTTTATCGGAATGCCTCCCTCCTCTTCCAGCTACCTGAAGAAGCATTTGAAAGGCCTGCTCTTGCGCTCTGTAGTCGGCCCTGTAAAGCATCTGATCAACTTGCACCACTCCTATAAGCCCAATATTGGAGAAGTCTATGCCTTTACTAATCATCTGTGTACCCACTAAGATCTGATGCCGCTGGGCCTCAAAGTCTTTTAAAGCCTTTAGTCTCTTAGACAACGAAGCCCCGGAGTCACTGTCTACGCGAATCACAGAATGTTGAGGATAGCGCTCTGCGAGGTGCCACTCCAACTGCTCAGTACCTAGACCTTGCTCGTGTAATTCAAGGCTTCCGCAGGCAGAACACTTTACTGTAAAGGGCTCCTGAAACCCGCAATAATGACAGCGCAACACCGACTCGCCTTTGTGGTAAGTCAACCCAACGTCACACGATTGGCATCGCTTTACATGACCACAACTTTGGCACGAAATCAGCGTGGAATACCCCCTTCGGTTTTGAAAAAACAAAGCTTGTTCGCCACGCTCTAGTGTTTCATCAAGCAGATTGAGCAGTGTTTGTGAGAAAAACCCATGCATGCGCTTGCGCTTGTATTCCTCACGCAGGTCGATCAGTTCAATATGAGTAGAAACGGCCTCAGCATAGCGCTGCTGTAAATTAACTAATGTATATTTTGATAATCCGGCGCCTGTAGGGGTGGCATTGTAATAAGTCTCTAAACTTGGAGTTGCCGAACCTAATACAATAGAAGCCTTACAAAGCTGCGCCAAATAAATAGCTGTATCTCTGGCGTGGTACCGCGGTGCGGGGTCAGCCTGTTTAAACGAAGTATCGTGTTCCTCGTCAACGATTATGAGCCTCAAGTTGCTAAAGGGCAAAAACAGAGCCGATCGCGAGCCCACCACGATTTGCACGCTAGGGTCTTGCTTGAGAACCTTGTGCCAGGCCTCGACGCGTTTCGCTTTGTTCAAGGCCGAATTATAGGCCAATACTTTTTCTGGAAACCGGGCACTGACGCGCAGTGTGAGGGCCTCGGTTAAGGCAATTTCGGGGAGTAAATACAGCACTTGACCCGATTGACTTAACGCCTTTTCGATTAGCTGCATGTACACCTCTGTTTTCCCGGATCCGGTGACACCCTTTAACACAACGGGCTTCTTGGTTTCAAAACCCTTCTCTATAAAACGTAACGCCTGTTGTTGCGCTGCTGTTAATTCAAACGGCTTAAATAAAGAATAACTGCGCTTTAGCCGCTCAATTGGGCGTTCTGAAAGCATAAGTATACCCTTCTTAACCAATGCATTGCGCACAGCAGCAGTCGATTTGGTAAGGTGTTGAATTTCTCTCCAGGGTATAGGCTCATTGGGCCCGACTAGCTCCAACAGGCCTCGGATTAATTCAACCTGTTTGACCGCCTTAGCTTCTTCAACGAAACGCTGAGCTGTTTCGCCGTCTACCAATTCTATCCAGCTTTCAT
>JADHLU010000080.1 GCA_016780435.1 Flavobacteriaceae bacterium | reverse complement strand
AACCTTTGATTTCTCCAATGACATTGTACGACTTGACATCAGGAAAGGCGCGACAATTTTGTTTGAAGTAAAAGGTAGTTTCAGGATTAAGGCGCAAGGTAGCCGACAACAAATCGGCCCCGTTAGTACTTATGGCGGCAGCGGGAATGCGCGAGTTAATGGGGCTGTCTCCGTAACTCATTGATCCGGTATGCGGAAAGTCATCTTTTCGCAGGTTCATAGAGCGCACGATCACCCCTAATGCGCCGAATTTGGCCGCCTCAAGGGCACCGGCATAACGCTGGTCTACACAGGCTCCATAGGCGTCAAACGTCTGAATGGTATTAGGGTTCATCGGACGGTTATAAAAGACAATTTTTCCTTCAATAGCGCGGCGACCCAGCTTCTCCAGTTCTTCTATCCCCTTAACCTCGATCACTTTAGCCTTAAGGCCCATGCTCGGCGTGGCTACGGATCCGCCTAACGCAGTTATAGGCACAGTGGTGCTGAGTCCTGGAGCAGTTTCGTAATAGGCATATTCAGGAGCACCTCTCACCCATTTAGGCACCATAACCGGCTGCAAATACACGCGGTCAAGCCCTAGATCATTAAGAATAGATTTAGTGTATTCAACGGCCTGTTCGGCTTCGACTGATCCAGATAGGCGGCCACCAATCTGGAGCGACAGAAAGCGCAGCCAATCGTATGCCTTGGCGTTAGTCAAGGTCTCATTGTAGATTGACTCAAGCATAAGTGCGTCTCTTGAGGGGGTATTTTCGTTCTGACTTTGAGCAGAAAACACCACCACTACTGAAAAGGTAAATGCCCAGAATCCAGATTTATTTAGCAGCTTTTTCATACGTAATTTTTAACATCCCCTAAAGTTACGGCATCACCAGAGAGTATGAGTAATCGTTCAACGACATTTCGCAATTCACGTATGTTGCCTTTGTAGGTCTTTTCTTTCAGCGCCTCGACCGCCGAATCTTCAAACGGCTTTAGACGTGAACCCTGTTCAGCAGCAATCAATTCATTGAAGTGAGCAATCAAAAGCGGAATGTCTTCTATTCGCTGCTCCAAAGAGGGTATCTCTAGTTTAATCACACTTAGTCTGTGGTAAAGGTCTTCTCTAAAAGCTCCCTCGGCGATAGCCTTTTGAAGATCTTTATTCGTAGCGGCCAAAACGCGAACATCTACGTTGATGGGCTTATCTGAACCTACCCGAGTTAGCCGCTGCTCTTGTAATACACGAAGTACTTTTGCTTGGGCAGCCAATGACATGTCTCCTACTTCATCTAAAAAAAGGGTGCCCATGTGGGCGGATTCAAACTTACCCGGACGGTCTTTGTGAGCCGATGTAAATGCTCCTTTCACGTGCCCAAAAAGCTCACTTTCAATGAGCTCAGAGGGAATAGCGGCGCAGTTTACCTCAACAAAATCGGCTTTAGAACGCTCGCTCAGTTCGTGAATAGAACGAGCTACGAGCTCTTTACCTGACCCATTAGGGCCGGTGATCAAGACGCGCGCGGTGGTGGGGGCCACCTTTTCAATGAGGGCCTTTACAGTACTTAGGGCAGGGCTTTCGCCGATCATTTCTTGAGACTGCTTGAGTTTGCGCCTCAACTTCTTGTTTTCAGAGGTGAGTTTTTTACGATCCAGGGCGTTCTTAACGGTGAGTAATAAGCGATTCAGGTCGGGTGGTTTTGACAAGTAATCAAACGCTCCCAAACGCATACACTCCACTGCCGTATCTATATCTCCATGGCCAGAGATCATTATAAACGGCAGTTCGGCCAAGCGATCCGAAAAAGCGTGAAGCACATCTATTCCGTCTTTCTTGGGCATTTTAATATCGCAAAACACCAGATCAATCGCGTCGTCTTCAGAGAGCAGTTCTATGCCTTCTTGGCCATCTTTGGCGGTAATGCAATCGAGGGTGGCATCTGACTCTTGCAGAATTTTGACGAGCACCTTGCGAATACTCTCCTCGTCTTCAATAATTAAAATACGTGGCATGAACAGGGATTAGATAGGCCTTAAAATACAAAACCCACCCTCAAACAGAGCTCGAGGATGGGAAAAATTGCTATGAAAAAGAAAATAGTATTGATAGAACCAATACTAATGGTAAATATATACTTTTTTTTAATTCATCCTAAAATACGCAACAAATCAATCTATGAGAAGATGTCTCTGATGCGATCAAAAGTAGATTTATCGTCTGCTTTTGGGTCGGGCATGAAATTCTTGTCACTGAGCGTCTCCTCAAAAAATGACTCCTGCTCTGCGGTCAATTTCTGAGGCGTCCACACGAGTACATGTACCAAAAGGTCGCCTTTTCCGTATCCGTTCAGACTCTTTATGCCTTTTCCTCGCAAGCGCAGCACTTTTCCTGACTGTGTTCCTTTATCAACCTTGATGCGTACTTTACCTCCAACGGCGTCTATCTCTTTTGATGCCCCTAGCACCGCTTCAGCAAAACTAATTCTCAAATCGTAGTGCAAATTGTCTCCTTCGCGCTTCAGCGAAGGGTGCGCAGACTCCTTTATGGAAACAATCAAATCCCCTGCAATACCCTCTCCTGGTGCGGCATTTCCCTTTCCAGAAACTTTGAGCTGCATGCCCTCTTCAACCCCGCCGGGTATCTGAATAGAGACCGTCTCTTCTTTGGTGACTAGCCCCTGAGCATCGGCTCCGTCTGGCTTCTTATCAAGTATCTGTCCGGCTCCAGCGCAAGCTGTACACGGAGCCGCCGTTTGCATGCGTCCGAGTATAGTGTTAGTGATCTTGGTGACTTGCCCTGTTCCGTTACAGCTGCTGCAGTTCTTATAAGTCACTCCATCAGCTTGAACCTTTCGCTTCACCTTCACCTTCTTTTCAACCCCTTCGGCGATCTCGTCTAGGCTAAGGGTGATCTGAATGCGCAAGTTGGTCCCTTTTACACGTCTTCCTGTAGAAGAACCAAAGCCTGAAAAACCACCAAAACCTCCACCGAAGGCACTTCCAAAAATATCTCCGAACTGACTGAATATGTCGTCCATATTCATAGAACCGGCTCCTCCTCCATTCTCAAAAGCCGCATGACCAAATTGATCGTAGCGAGCCCGTTTATCTTTATCCGAAAGCACTTCGTAAGCCTCAGCAGCCTTTTTAAACCGCTCTTCGGCAGAACTGTCACCCGGATTCTTGTCTGGGTGATATTCAATGGCTTTCTTGCGATAAGCCTTTTTAATTTCAGCCTCGCTAGCGCCTTTTGATATTCCCAGTATGTCGTAAAAGTCTTCTTTCATCTAGTTTTAATTTCCTACCACCACTTTGGGGTGACGAATAATTTGATCTCCGAGTTTGTAGCCCTTTTCAACCGTGTCAATAATCTTACCCACCAGCGACTCGTCTGGTGCTTTTATCTGCGTAATCGCCTCGTGAAGTTCTGAGTCGAAGGCGTCTCCTGCGGCTACCTCAAGTACTGTAAGCCCTTTAGCCTTTAATGTTTCGACTAGCTTATTATAAATGAGTAGAATACCCTCTGCATGTTCTGTCTGCTCTTGCTTTTGAAGCTCAGCCAAGGCGCGTTCGAAATCGTCAATAACGGGCAACATAGAGCTAATTACCTCTCTTCCGGCCGTCTTAAACAAGTCGATGCGTTCTTTAGTCGTGCGCTTTTTATAATTTTCAAACTCTGCAAAGAGCCTTAAAAATTTATCTTTTTCTTGCGCCAGTAAATCTTCTGTGGTTGGAGCAGCCGACTGACCTTCGTCTTTAGCTGTAGTTTCAGACTCATTTACCCCTTGGGCTTGGTCTAACCCGCTATCTTCTGCCTGTTGCGCTTCTTGCTTGGCTTTTGAATTCTTCTTGCTCATACTATTTACATTCTTTAGGGAGAACTCCAATCACCTATCAAATTTACTGCCATATAATCCGCTGATGTCAAAATGTCACTTAGTGCGTGAGCAGATCTTCTAAGGCCTTTTTGGCCGAATTAAACTGAAATTTAAAGTCTGAACCCTCTATTGCTGTTGATATTACATGCTGAGATTGAAGCACCACTGCAGACATTTCTCCCAGTATGAGCTTTAATACCCATTCGGGAATGGCGGGTAACCACAAAGGTTTTTTAAGGGTTGAGGCAATGAGGGTTGTCAGTTCTTTCTGCCTCAATGCATTCGGTGCCACAGCGTTCACAATTGGTCCAAGGTCATGGTCGAGCAGATACACAAACAGCCGAGCCAGGTCATCAACGTGTATCCACGATTGCCATTGCCTTCCATTGCCCAACGGGGCGCCTATTCCCCACTTTATAGGGGTCAATAACTTCGGCAAGGCGCCGTGTTCGCGGTCAAGTACAATCCCAATGCGCAATAAACATAGCGAATAAGCTACCGGAAGTATGGCTTTGGCGGCCTCTTCCCACAATTGAACTACCTCGGCTAAAAAATCGTTACCCATGTGCACGCTCAGCTCGCTGTGCTGAACATCGTAGTCTGAAGCATAACATCCAATGGCAGAAGCTGACAAAACACGCACATCACCCAGCTGCGTGCGCTGTTCCAAAGCCATTTTAAGAGTCTTGAGACTGTTCACACGGCTGCGAACGACTTCCTCCTTATAGGCGGCCGTCCAGCGCTCGGCTATAGAGGCGCCAGCCAAATTAATCACATGAGTCACCCCTTCTAGAGCTTCAGGATCCCATTCTAAGCGATCGGGATTCCATAGAAAAGCATTGCTACCCTCAAGAGCAGTAGGTTTAAGTGTTCGGGTAAAGTAGTTAATCGAAACGCCTCGTTCTGACAAGAGCTTAACGATATGCGATCCGACGAGGCCAGTGGCTCCTGTTAGTAAAACCTTCATATTAGTGTATTTTGGAGGACGCCCTTAATAGTTCCCGCTTACCAGGTGGGCCCGGTAAACGCTCAACCGATAAACCCGCTTCTTGAAGCCCCCTTCTCACTGAGCCCTTGGCGCAATAGCTCACCCATACCGCTTTTGGATTCATCATATCAGCGCACTTTTGAAGCGCCCACGATTCCCATAACTGAGGTTGAACCCGAGGCCCAAAAGCGTCGTAATACAGCAGATCAACTCCCTTTTGAGCACGAAAGTCTTCAAAAGTGCTTTGAATTTTTAACAGACTGAAATTTGAACTAATGGCCACAGTCTCACCCCATGGCGCTTCATGCATAGCCGTAAAGGGAGCCCTAATCGCCCATGATTCTTCAACAAAGAAACTGTACTGTTCAGCAGTTAAAATAAACGGATCTATAACCGTATAATTGCAGTTGATTTCTGGGTGCTCAGCAAGGTAAGTGGCTGTAAGTACCGCATTCATACCCGTTCCGAAGCCCAGCTCAAATACGTTCAAGCCGCCCGAATAAGCATTGGCTGCCAGGCGGTGCTGCAATCCGGCCTTGATATAGACGTGTTCGGCCTCTGTAAG
>JADHLU010000079.1 GCA_016780435.1 Flavobacteriaceae bacterium | reverse complement strand
ATGCTCAACGATTCTCCTAGTCCGATCGATAAGATTTCAGGAATTTTTGTTGCGCAGTTTTCGGTGAGAAAGTCGTAACGGTAGTATTTGTTCTCTGGTTTCGCATTGTGTACAAGCGCTTCAAAAACCTCTTGCCTCTGGTTGCGATTTAAATTCAATTCTTGCCGTACCACAGACCGACCGACATAGTTGTAGTAACGACTGAAGTCGCTGTAGGTGCTAACAGAAACGAAATAATCAAGCTTCCCTTTTATAAAATTGAGGTAGAAGTTAGGGGCGCCGAAGTCAAAGGTTCCAAAATTATACACCTGGTCGATTCCGTTTCCGGGGTCGAAGACGTGAAGAGCCGTATGGCCGAATGCCGCGTGAAGCTCTGGCCCCTCGCTACAGGTGAGCACGCTAACTTTCGCTGATCTGCTCAGTTCTATTTGTGTCAAACCGAGTAATGGACTCAGTAGAAGTATACCTAGAATTAGCGATCGAAATAGAGCAAGATGACCCATTCGTTCAAAGATAAGGCGAAGCGACAGACGAATAAAGTGTAAATTAGGCCCCATTATGCGCCTAAAAGAAAACAGTGCCAACGCGGTAACGCTTCTCAATGCCATTTTTGGATTTTTGGGATGCATAGCACTCACCCAGTCTCGATTCGATTGGGCACTTTACGCTTTGCTTTTGGCGGCGCTCGCCGACTTTTTAGACGGATTAGTGGCCAGAATGTTCAAGGTGAATTCGGAGTTTGGAAATTTTTTAGACTCAATGGCTGACCTAGTGAGTTTTGGTGTTCTGCCGAGTTTATGGTGGTACTTTTCGCTGTCTTCTACCTTGTCGCCCACACTATCCATAGCCCTATCTTTAGCGCTGTTCGTAGGAGCCTTACTGCGTTTAGTTCGCTTTTCGGTTTTTGCTTCTAATGCTGCCCATTTTGAGGGACTTCCAACTCCGGCTATGGCCCTTTTTGTAGCGTTAATTACGCAGACCGAAATCTTTGCTGACATGTCTTACTTTACCCCGGTCTGGTTTGAACGCACAGTGATTGTCATCAGCATCGTGTTTGCCCTGTGGATGGTCAGTAAAGTTGGCGCAGTTTCATTAAAATTTAAAGGCTTCAGCATAAAAGAAAACGCCTTGCGGTACATGGTTATTTTTAGCGCGGTTGTTGGGCTAGTCGTTTTAGGTGAAGAATTTGTGTTGATACTGCTTCCGGGCTATATACTCAGCTCGCTATTGATCAAACGCTAACCGTTTCTTTCGCAGTTCGAAGTTTTGGCCTAGGTAGACCTTTCTAACCATCTCATCGGCAGCTAGTTCTTCAGGAGCACCGGCCTTTAAAATGGATCCTTCAAACATCAGGTACGAACGCTCGGTTATAGCCAAGGTTTCTTGTACGTTGTGATCGGTAATCAGAATACCTATATTCTTGTCTTTCAGCTGGGCCACAATGCGTTGTATGTCTTCTACAGCTACGGGGTCTACTCCGGCAAAGGGTTCGTCAAGCAAGATGAACTTGGGGTCGGTGGCTAGCGCTCGGGCTATTTCAGTTCTTCGTCTCTCGCCTCCAGATAATAAATCACCCCGGTTTTTTCTGATGTGATTAAGGGAGAATTCTTCGATCAATGCATCGCGTTTTTTGAGTTGCTCGGCCTTTGAAAGTCCAGTGGTTTGGAGCACACTCAATATATTGTCTTCAACGCTGAGCTTTCTAAATACAGAGGCCTCTTGAGCTAAGTAGCCGATTCCGTGCTGGGCACGCTTAAACATTGGAAAATGGGTGATGTCTAGATCGTCTAAATAGATGGCCCCAGCATTGGCCTGAATGAGCCCAACTATCATGTAAAACGAGGTCGTTTTTCCGGCACCATTTGGCCCTAATAATCCGATGATCTCTCCCTGATTCACCTCCAAGGAGATTCCCTTAACAACCGTGCGCTGTTGATAGACTTTCTTTATGTTCTCTGCTCTTAATTTCACACTTCTTCGTTTAGGGCATCCCAATATTCATAAGCTCTTCTTAGGTGTGGAATGACTATGGTACCCCCTATGAGCGTGGCTATACCCAATGTTTCGGTGACCTCTTCGGCGGTGCATCCGGTCTTTTTTGCCCCTTCTAAGTGGTAACGAACACAGTCGTCACAGCGAAGTACGGCCGAGGCTACAAGTCCAAGCAGTTCTTTTGTCTTTACGTCTAAGGCTCCTTCGGTAAATGCGTTGGTGTCTAGATTAAAGATGCGCTTGATGATTTTCTGATCGTCGTTTAGAATGCGTTCGTTCATCTTTGAACGATAGGCATTAAATTCTTCTACGAGTTTATGTGGCATTTTTTCGTTCTTTTCGAATTACAAACTTGGATATACCAATACTTACTTGGTATAAAATCATAACCGGAATAGCTACAATTACTTGGCTAGCCACATCAGGCGGAGTAATCACCGCCGACAGCACCAACACAAGCACCAAGGCTATCTTGCGGTATTTCTTTAAAAATTCTGGGGTAACTAGACCAATCTTCGTCAAAAAGTAGATAAGAATAGGTAATTCAAACATTACTCCACAGGCAATAACCGAAGCTCGAACCGTAGCTATGTAAGAACCTATGTCAATCTCATTGCTTACCTCTGCACTCACCTGATAGGTTCCCAGGAAGTTAATCGATAGGGGAGCCACTATGTAATAACCAAACAGTACCCCAAGAAAGAATAAAAAGGAGGCGGCACCTATGAATCCTCTAGAGTATTTGCGTTCCTCTTCGTACAGTCCGGGACTGATAAACTTCCATACTTCGTAAAGAAGGTAGGGAAAGCCGAGTATGAATCCGGCCCAAATGGAGGTCCAGATATGCGCCGAAAACTGACCGGCCATGGTTCTGTTCTGAATGGTGAACGGAAGCGATTCGGCACAGAAGTCTGAGCTAATTCCAAAAAAGGTAGAAATCTGGCAGAACATGTTGTAGGTAGGAAAGTCCATGTTCTTTGGCGCGAAAATGATCCGATCGAAGATGAATCCCTTCATCACAAAGGCCACTGTTGCAATGATCAACACCGCTATGATTGATCGAATAAGGTGCCATCGCAGCTCTTCAAGATGGTCTAAAAATGACATTTCGTCTTTTGCACTCATACTGAAATTCCTTCTTGGATAAGTTGATGCATGTGAAGCACCCCGGCATACACCCCGTTGTGCGTGATTAATAGTTGAGTAATCTCTTTCTTGTTCATGAGCTTCAAGGCATCAAGCGCAAGGGTATCTGAGGGTAAACTTACCGGAGAAGCACTCATGATATCGGCGGCATTGAGCGCCGAGAAATCTGTGCTTTGCTGCAGCATGCGCCTTATGTCTCCATCGGTAATAATCCCTTTAATATGTTGTTCACCAATGACCGCTGTACATCCAGACATTTTATTGGAGATCTCCAATATAACCTCGAGTACCGGTGTTTCAGGATTCACTTGAGGTTTAGAAAATCCACCCATTAGATCCGATACCTTCAAAAACAATCGTTTACCCAGACTTCCGCCCGGATGGTAGCGCGCAAAATCGGCTTCAGTAAAGTCTTTTTCATTCAGTACGGCGACCATAAGCGCATCGCCCAAAGCCAATTGAAGCGTGGTGCTTGTAGTAGGGGCTAGGTTGTGTGGGCAAGCCTCGCGATCCATTGGGGTGACTAAAAGCACATTGGCGTGCTGTCCGAGGTATGAATTTTTTTCTGCGCTAATGCCTATGAGCACATTGCCGCGCTCTTTTATCAGGGGTATTAGGGTCTTAACCTCTTCTGTATTGCCGCTTTTCGATAGGCACACCACTACATCACTGGCTTGCACCATGCCCAAGTCGCCGTGTATGGCATCTGCAGCGTGCATGAAGAGCGAGGGTGTACCCGTGGAGTTGAAGCTAGCCGATATTTTAGAAGCAATGATGGCGCTCTTTCCCATACCGGTAAACACTACCCTTCCTTCGCATTTAACAATATAGTTAACCGCCTCAGAAAAAGAAGCGTCAAGAGTATCTGAAAGGTTTTGTAATGCACTAGCCTCAAGGGTAAGTACTTCCTTCGCGTCAGCAATACGTTTGTGAATTTCGTTCAAGAAAAAAGCCTTAGGATTAGCTAATTTAGTTTTACTTTAAAAGACGAAATTACGAAAAACGCAGGCTAGTTTTTCTTAACTTCAAGTCTATGTCTGAAACAGAACCTGACCATCAGCTTTACGAGGCCTTAAAATTTTATTTTGGCTTCTCACGCTTTAAGGGGCTTCAGAAGCAAGCGATCACTTCTCTACTCGGTCAGAACGACACCTTTGTGATAATGCCTACTGGAGGCGGAAAATCATTGTGTTATCAACTTCCGGCCCTAATGAGTAAGGGAACGGCTGTTGTTATTAGCCCGCTCATTGCACTGATGAAAAATCAGGTAGATGCCATTCGTGCGATTACCAAGAATGAAGGAGTGGCTCATGTACTCAATTCTTCGCTGACAAAAGCGGCTTACAATGAGGTGGTACACGACTTACAAACGGGAGTAACCAAATTGCTCTTTGTCGCACCCGAATCGCTAACAAAGCCTCAAACTATCGAACTGCTGTCGCCCTTAGAACTGTCATTTGTGGCCATAGACGAGGCCCATTGTATTTCGGAGTGGGGTCATGACTTTAGACCTGAATACCGAAATATTCGGCAAATTATAGACCGTCTCTCCCATAAGATACCCATGATCGCCTTGACGGCCACGGCTACTCCTAAAGTTCAAGAAGACATCATTAAGAATTTAGGTATGCGCGAGGCACAGCTATTTAAGGCCTCTTTTAATCGACCTAATTTGTATTACGAGGTTAGACCAAAGACCGAATCGGTCAATGCCGACATTATTCGATTTATCTCCGAACGCCCAGGAAAATCAGGTATAATCTACTGTTTAAGCCGAAAAACGGTCGAAGAAATTGCCCAATTGTTGCAGCTAAATAATATAAAGGCTATCCCCTATCACGCCGGCTTTGACGCCAAGACTAGGGCTGCCTATCAAGATCAATTTCTGATGGAAGAGGCTGCTGTGGTGGTAGCTACTATAGCCTTTGGAATGGGAATTGACAAACCAGACGTTCGTTTTGTTATTCACTATGACATGCCTAAAAGCATTGAGAGTTATTACCAAGAAACCGGAAGGGCCGGACGCGACGGAGGAGAGGGTCACTGCGTAGCCTTCTACGCCTCTAAAGACATGGATAAGCTAGAGAAGTTTTCAGCCTCTAAGCCCCTGGCCGAGCAAGAGGTTAGCAATGCCTTGCTGCAAGATGTAATAGCCTATGCCGAGACTTCGATGTCTCGAAGAAAATTTATACTTCATTATTTCGGAGAATCGTTCGACGAAAAAAATGGGGAAGGGGCCTTAATGGATGACAATGCCCGTAATCCCAAAGAAAAGATACAGGC
>JADHLU010000078.1 GCA_016780435.1 Flavobacteriaceae bacterium | reverse complement strand
CGGACACACTCCGAACACCGACATATTTAAAGGTCAATTAGATATGGATGAAGTGGGCTACATTCAAACCCAAGGTAAGACGACCAAAACCAATAAACCCGGGGTATTTGCCTGCGGCGATGCTCAAGACAAAGAGTACAGACAGGCGATCACTGCAGCCGGAACGGGGTGTATGGCGGCCTTAGATGCCGAGCGTTACATGGCAGCTAATGAATCCTAAACGCTCAATGAGCTTGTCAAAAATTCACAGCTTTTTATTTTTTAAACTACCCTCTGCCTATTGGAGTGGGGTGCGGGTGGCCAAGCTTACCGAGAATTATGCCGAAGTTACCGTTCGGCACAATTGGTTCAATTCGAACCCCTTTGCTTCTATTTTCTGGGCCGTGCAAGGAATGGCAGCTGAATTGAGTTCAGGTGTACTGATTATGAATGAGATTCAACGTTCGGGCCATAAGATCAGCATGCTAGTGGTTCAAAATAGGGCCGTTTTTTCAAAAAAGGCCAAAGGTAAAATTCGGTTTAGCTGTGAGGTTGAAGACCGAGTTAGAAAGGCCGTAGAGCAAGCCGTCGCAACAGGAGAGGGCGTTACCTTTTGGCTGCAAAGCACGGGTATTGATGCGGCTAACGATACCGTTTCGACTTTTGATTTTGAGTGGTCTATCCGGATGAAAAGCAATTAGAATTTTAACGAATCCTTGGGATAATTTTTTGAATTCTCATTTTAATTTCATGAAGTTCTAAAGAATAAATCATGAGAAATAAAATGCTGAATTACACCCAGTCTATTTTAGAAAAGGTCAGTTTTGATCGTGATCTATTTTTAAAAGAAGTACAAAAAGCAAAGGGTATGCTACAAGGCCAAGAATGGTTGGCTTTAGTGGAGTGGTTGCGGGAATTTGTAAACGATAAACCGCTGCTCAAGTACGAGTTGTACGCTAGACCTTCGTTGATTGCTGTTTAGGTGAAATGATCTTCACGTCGTGAAAGCTAATGGCTCCTCGAATTACAGAGCTAATAACTTCTTTCAACACCGAGGTTATCTGCAATTTGAGCTCACTCTTGTGATAGATTAGGCTTATTTCTCTAGCAGGCTCAGGTTTTTCAAAATATTTCAGATGTTTTTTCTGTTGTTCATTCAAATGAAGGGTGTGCAGATAGGGTAGCAGGGTCATCCCCATGTTTTCGTCGGATAGTTTTATCAAGGTCTCGAAACTACCGCTTTCAATTCTAAAGACACTGGGGTCCAATTGCTTAGGTACTCCACAGAGATTGACTACTCCGTCTCTAAAGCAGTGTCCGTCTTCAAGCAGTAACACCTCATCTAGCCTTAGATCTTCACTATGTAACTGTTTTTGATCGCTAAGCCTGTGATTGTCTGGTATGTAGGCCACAAAGGGCTCGTAGAACAGCGGGCGTTCAATGATGTCTTCCTGCGCCAAGGGTGTTGCGGCTATGGCTCCGTCTAGCTTTCCTTCTCTGAGCTGAACCACTATCTCTTCGGTAGTCATTTCTTTTATAATCAGCTTAACCTTGGGATATTTCTTAATAAAAACAGCTAAAAACATCGGAAGTAGGGTAGGCATAACGGTCGGAATGATGCCCAAGTTGTAGGGCCCACCGACATATCCCTTTTCGACCGATACGATATCTTTTATGCGCTCGGCCTCAATTACCACTCTTCTGGCTTGTTCTACAATTTTCTCTCCAACCGCGGTCAGCTTGATCGGTTTAGAACTGCGGTCGAATAACTTAATATTAAGTTCTTCTTCGAGCTTAGCCACCTGCATGCTTAACGTGGGTTGAGTGACAAAAGACTTTTCGGCGGCAACCGTAAAATTCTGATGCTCGGCAACAGCTATTAGATAGTGGAGTTGGGTGATGGTCATACAGGTTTGTTTAGTTGTTGCATGGCCGCTGCGACTGCTTGTTCATTGGCATCGCCATCTGCCAAATGAGCGATCACTTGAGCGCGATCTTCGGTTCGCTCTTGAGAGAGTTTTTGGGCAAAATGAAAATCGCAAATTTCAAGTTTGAAACCTAAAACACCCCTCACTTGCTTGAGCGTTTCTACAGCGTATTCACTCATAAATTTGGGATTTTTTTGCCTAGACTCATGCGTGTGCATTAGGTGATCTAGATCAGAAAGGGTCTGCTCTGGACTGCTCAAGTTGATTGTGCAATAGACGTGTAGGGCGGTATAGTTATAGGTAGACACTTCTTCATGGGTGTACCAAGAACCTGAAATGTACGCACTAGCCCCTTTAAATATGCAGAGTAACTCTTCGGGCAACCCTTCGTTGAGCCACTGTTGCGCCAGCGGATTCGCCTTGGCCATGTGACTGCTAAGGCTGAGGTCTTTATTGACTATAAACGGAAGATGCGTTCCCCAGCTGCGCTTGTTTAGCGGGGCAATTAGGATTCCAAAAGCCTGATTTCTAATAAATTCAATGGCTTCGTTTAACTCGGGATTGCGGTGTTGTGCTCTTATGTACATAAGTTAGTCAATGCGGTTATCGTCAAATGAAGACGGCAATAGTTTTGGAAGTAAGCTGGCGATGACCGGCAACAGCACCGAGCCTCCTGGGAGCAAAAATAAGGCGATAGAGGGAATGCTTTTAAAACTGTCTAATAGATACGCCTTCATTTGCTCTTTTTCTTTGAGGCTCAATTCGGTGTGAGTTGATTTTTTGATCAATTTGATCAACTCTTTGTTTTGACGTAACTCGCGTTTTATGCGGTCGCGATTGCGGTAAATTAAACGACCTGCAGTTTTGGTCAGTCCTTCGTAATAGTTGTAAACGAGGTTGTCATGTTTGAGATAGGGTATGTCAGTGTAGTGACTTGTGTAAAATAGGTCGACCTCATTGAGAAGCTGCTGAATAGCTTCCTCTGATAACTTAAAGCTCATTCCCTTAGAGTAGAGTATGTCTAATGCGTGTTCAGAATAACCCTTGCTCTCCCAAAGGGTTACGGCGGCCATTCTAAGCGCATACTGGCTTAAGTTTGCGGGCCAGTCTGAAATTGGGTCATGGGCCTTTGCACGCAAAGCAGAAGGTCTAAATGCCCTGCTGTCTTCTAGAAGTTTAGCGATTTTATAGTGCTTTTTATCTGCCGTTTTGCGCAGGGAGGCCGCTTCTTGAATGGTATCTAGTACAAGGTGCTCATAAAACGCTGCATAGTCGGCAATAGGCTGTCCTTTCACAAACTGTTCAAATAGAAGTACGTCAAGGTAGAGTAGTACGTTGGTCATGCTCGTGCCCATTGACTTCTTGAACAGTCCTCCGCCCAAATAGATGCGAGAATCAATGAGTTTTTCAATGTTCTTCGTAGAAGTGCCCAGTCCTAGGTCAGAATAGAAGGCGCCTAATGACGATCGAAATTCGGCTACCGAATGCTGAGACGCCACCCCGTAGAGAGAAATAAAGAGATTTACCTTGGCGATTTCATCGGTTGTGGTTAACGCAGGTAGCTGCAGTTTTTCCCACGAACGCAAATGGGCTCCATATAGGAACCCAGTTTGCGATTGAAAATGCGTTAAGTGTGCTGCGTCTGACCAGGTGTTTCTGGCTTTGTCTAGCTCATGGCTAAGCTTAAGGGTCCAACCGTGGGCAGATGGATTCATAGAATCTTAGTCTACTTCCGGTGAAAGCGTTTTGCTTAAAACGGGCTTCTGATGAGGCGCCATTTGATCCACAAACTCGACCCATTCCGTTTCAAAGAATGTAGTAACGGCCTGCGTAAATGCTTGGGTAGACTCTTCTGCGAATTGAATAAGCTGCTGCTCCGTGGCCGTTATTCCCGACTTACGTGTTTGAACGTAACGCGATGCATTTCTAATGCGGGTAAGAACGGTCATTTCAGCGTTTCGTGTAATCCCTTGGCGTTTATCTTCTTTTCCGAATACCTGATCTTGAAGTCCTGTTAAGGTTGCTTTTAGCGATTTGAGGCGCTCTTTTTCTTCATCGTCTAAGCTGGTCTCGGTAGCTTTTAGTTGGGCCTCGAATGCCTTAATTTGCCCTAGAGCCTGAGCCAGTTTTTGGGTAGACTCACTGACCGTAGCCAGAAGCGCTTGCACATCTTTGGTCGCCTTGTATACCTCTTGTGCATGAGCCACAGACTGATTGAGTCTGGGGTCAAGGGCGACCTCAATAGAGGCTGTTGCCGTTTGGTCTCCAAGCTGCGCAACAAGAGTGTAGGTGCCTGGTAGCACATCAGCTCCAGAAGGTTCTCTCTTGGGTTTTCTTAAGGTGCGCGAAGGTGATTCGACACCTTTCTCGTCTAGATTCCATCTGATGCGGTGAAAGCCCGGTTTTTCAGGCCGCTTGCTGGTTAGGTGTCTAATGGTATCGGCACCTTTCAACACAAAGAGGTGTAGGCTGTCTTTTTCTTTCATGCCCTCGGATCCTTGTTTTACGTAATAAGTTATTCGCGCTCCTGAGGGGCGATTTTCGCCGTGGTACAAGGCGTCGGCTCCAAATCGCGATCCGGTAGGTTGTTGATAGGCGGCGTGGTAGGCGGTAGGGGCATCAAACAGAGCAAGCTCGCGTTGCAATACATCGGGCGAGGCTGATAGTTGCTGTAACGGACGAATGTCATCTAATACCCAAGCAGCTCTTCCAAAAGTTCCAATAACTAGGTCTTTTTCGCGCGGATGTATAACCAAATCTTTGGTAGAAACGGTAGGGAAGCCGTTGGTGTATTTCATCCAACTTTTTCCCTTGTTTACTGAAAGGTATAATCCGTCATCTGTACCCAAAAAGAGGAGATTCGGAAACTCTGGGTCAGGAAGAATAGAGAGCGTGTAGCTCTCCACGTCGGTTTCGTCTACAATGCGCTCCCAAGACTTTCCGTAGTTGGTGGTGTGGTAGGCGTAGGGAGTGTAATTAAATCGTCGGTAATCGTTGGCGATGAGATAGGCTTCCCCTGGATTGGTTTCTGAGGCTCTAATCTGAGCAATCCACGAACCTTTAGGTAGCCCTTTGAGGTTGGTACTCACATCGGTCCAGTTAGCACCGCCATCTCGAGTAATATGAACTCGGCCATCATCGGTTCCGACCCAAAGCATATTTTGTTCGACCTTCGAAGGCTCTATCACCAAAATGGTACAGTGATTTTCAGCGCCCGTTGCGTCCATGGTGAGCCCTCCGCTTTCGCTTTGTTTTTGCTTGGCTGGGTCGTTAGTGGTTAGGTCTGGAGAGATCACGGTCCAGCTAAGCCCCTTGTCGGTACTTTTGTGCACGAACTGGCTTCCGAAATAAACAGTCGAGGTGTCAAAAGGGTCTTGACCGATTCCCGAATTCCAGTTAAAACGAAGTTCGGTCTGCTGATCGGGCGGAGTAGGCCTCACTCCATAATTGTTTCCGGTTAGGTAATCGTAGCGCACTACACTTCCTTGTTGGCTCATCGAATAACCGTAACGCGAATCATCGGGGTCTGGAACCACATCGAAACCGTCTCCAAATGAAATCTCTTGCCAGTAGCTGTTGCGGATGCCTTGGTCTTTCCAGAC
>JADHLU010000077.1 GCA_016780435.1 Flavobacteriaceae bacterium | reverse complement strand
AAGGAGAGGCGCGAGACATTATTATTCGCGGATTTGCTCCGGGCCTAAACTCAGTTACCTTAAACGGAGAGCGCATACCTTCAGCCGAGGGTGACAACCGCCGCGTGCAGATGGACCTTATTCCATCAGACATGATCCAACTTATAGAGGTGAACAAAACCCTAACACCTGACATGGAAGCCGACGCGATTGGGGGCTCGGTAAACTTGGTTACTCGTTCTAATCCGAATGGTTTTCGCTTTTCATCAACCGTTTCAGGAGGAGCCAACCCCATAAGAGATGGCGGATTTAACCGCAGCCTCGGGCTAATTGTTGCCGATAAAGTAAGCGATCAATTTGCGTATACCCTTTCTGCTAGCCACAATACGGTTGACTACGGATCAGACAACGTTGAATTCGTTTGGGACGATAGTGAACAAGATGCTATCGTTGAGCAAGACATACGTCGATACGACGTGAAGCGAACTCGTCGCTCGGTTTCGATGAACCTGGATTATACTATAGATGCGAACAACGCGATCTACTTCAAGTCGATGTACAATTCGAGAGATGATTGGGAAAATCGCTACAGAGTGCGTTTCGATGATATCGACGACAAAGGTGATGGCACCTTGAGAATCAGAAAACAAACCAAAGGAGGTATCGGAAACGACCGTGTAGATAACCGTCGTCTAGAAGATCAGCGTACCTCTCGTTTCTCTTTAGGAGGTGAACACCAATGGGGAAAACTAGGCGTTGACTGGAAGGGATCGTTTTCTAGCGCCTCTGAGTCAAGACCTAACGAGCGTTATATTCGTTTTGACCAGAAAGGCGCCGCCTATACCGGGGTAAATCTCTCAGGATCTAATTTGCCTGGCTTCGTGGTTAACGAATCGGTATTGAATGCCGTTGAAGAGTTTGAATATAAAGAGGTGCTCGATGGATTTGGATTTACAGAAGAAGACAACACGACCTTTAGACTCAACTTTGAGCTGCCCTATGGCAAAAACGACGTCATGAAATTTGGTTACAAGATGAACGCTAAAACCAAGGTCAGAGACAACATGTGGTACGAGTACGATGCCGAAGATGCTTTCCCTACTATGGCTGATGCTTCTACATCAAACTACGATGTTGATGGATACCTTGCGGGAGCTTATAAACACGGTTTATTTGCGTCTGCCGAATTTTTAGGCGACATAAATGTGTCTGGGTTTGATCAGGCTGTAGCTTTAGGCGAGTTTGCCGCTGAGAACTATAACGCAGATGAGACCGTAAACGCCGCATACTTGATGTTTACCGATCAATTAGGACCAAAAACCCGCGCCATATTAGGTGCTCGATTAGAGGCTACTAACATTGAATATACTGGTTTTGAATACGACGAAAGCACCGACGAAACACTGGCTGACTTAAGAACAGTTTCGGGCAGCAATAGCTACACCAACATTTTGCCAAACGTGACCGTACAGCATAGTGAGAAAAACTTAGTGCTCAATGCGGCCTATACCGTATCGTTGGCTCGCCCTGCCTACTTTGACCTAGTGCCTTATCGCGAGGTGAACTCAGAAGACGGAGAGATCGCCTTTGGTAACCCAGAACTTGAAGCCACCGTTTCAAACAATTTTGACATAATGGCCGAGTACTATTTTGGAAATGTGGGACTCATTTCAGCGGGTGTTTTTGCCAAGAGCATAGACAATTGGATTTACACTTTTAGCGACGACAACTTTGCCGGATTCTCTGGCGATTACGCCGGATTCGACTATGAGCAAGTACGTAACGGAAGTTCGGCATCGGTAAACGGTTTCGAGATTGGGGTTCAGTCACGCCTTAATTTCTTGCCTGGATTCTTGGGTAACACCACTTTCTACGGCAACTATACCTATACCAACGCCAACACCGACGGTGTTGAAGGCCGTGATGATGTGCCGCTTGTAGGCGCAACCGAGAATATGTTTAACGCTTCACTGGCCTATGAGACCAAAAATTTCTTCTTAAGAGCTTCGCTGAACTACCAAGGCGAAAACCTAGACGAGATTGGAGGCAGCATCTACGAAGACCGCTGGTACGACGCCCAGACGTTTGTCGACCTCAATGCGACTTATTCGCTTAACGATCGCGTGCGTATCTTTGCTGAAGCCAAAAACTTAACCAATCAGCCGCTTCGTTTTTATCAAGGTTTGGTGGATCGTACCATGCAGCTTGAGTACTACGACATCAACTGGAACCTAGGTATTAAAATAGATATCAGATAATATGAGATTAATTACCCTGACGCTTACGTTATGTGCAGTGCAAGGGCAGGCTCAATTTGAAGGAAAGGAACGAGATTCTCGTTCCTTTCCTTATTTTGAGATTAGCCCAATAGCTGAAACTACCCCTGTTGCGTCGCCCGATGATGCCGCCGATGATATTTGTATTTATGTGCCTCAAGCGGCCAGCGAGGCGGTGTTGATTGTAGGCACCGACAAAAAGAACGGCCTAGATGTGTATAGCTTAGACGGCTCTTTGTTACGTTCTTACGACGTGGGCAGAGTGAACAATGTAGATCTAATCAAGGCAGACTTCCCTATTATTGCGGCTTCTAATCGCAGCTTCAACAGCCTTGACTTTTACAGGCTGTATGCCGACGGATCGGTTAGTCTACTGCATAGACAACCCACAGACTTAAAAGATGTTTACGGGGTTACTGCCTATTCGGAAGCCGAATCGCACACCGTGTTCATCAGTGATAAGAAGGGCAAAGTGCTAGAGTACGTTGTACACATCTCGGGTGAGCTGCTAACTATTGAGCCCCCTAAGTTGATTCGTTTTTCATCGGTTGTTGAGGGGCTAGATGTAGATGTGCACTACAACCGCTTGTATGCAGCCCAAGAAGACAAGGGGTTGTGGGTGGTTGACCTCAACGACCCCAGTCGAAAATCACGTTCGTTGGTTTTTAGAACCGACAAAAAGACCTTTAAAGCCGACTTCGAAGGAGTGGCTTTGGCCGAAACCTCAGAAGGCGAGGGGTACATTTTTATTTCTATTCAGGGAGCCAATTCTTATGCCATTTTGAACCGAAATGACCATGCCCCAATGGGGTATTTTCGAATAGTGGCCAATCGGTCTGGCTTAGACGGAGCCGAAGAAACCGACGGCATCGAGCTGAGCACTCACCCACGGGCGCGGGTTTTTATCGCCCAAGATGGATTCAATGGCGAGCAGAACCAGAACTTTAAGATCGTCTCTTTTGATCAACTACAAAGCTTGATTAAAAAGAAATAATTCTTATACTTGACTGATACTTATCCGGTAAAAGACACGTATGTTTCTGGTATTATACCTGCTTACAGTTTTGTCGTCGCCTCCCGATTTTAATAGTAGGAGCGTCGTGGTAATGGGGGCTAGAGATGGCTTTACGTTTATTACCAATGACAGCATATATTTTACCAATGACGGGGTATTCTTTTCGGGCCGTAAGCACAGTTTTGGGCTTGACATGTACCGAATGGACCCTGTTGCTAAAGCAGAGTCTAACCCCAAAACCTTTGTGGTTTCGACTGGCGGCGGAGTGGTGTACAGATACGATGAAGTGCTGGATACTTTGGTTAGGCTAGATAACTCGTATCGGTTTATGAGTCGATTTGGGGAGTCAAAGGTGTCTCGAAAAGACACTATTTTTTCGTACGGAGGGTACGGCGAGTTTTCCTACAGCAACAAGCTGATCAGCTTCAGACAAGACTTTAGAGAGTGGAATGTAGAGCCTACTGAAGAGCCTCTCCCTAGGCCTACGAGTAAAAATCTGATTCAATACGATTCGATTACAGGTTCTATTTATGTTGGACTCGGAGATTACAGTTATTTTGAAGATGGGGTCGAAAAGATAAAGAGCGTTTTTGACATCTATAGGTTCGACAGCAGGCATAAGGTCAAGCGCATAGGCAGCCTCGAGGATCTTATTCAGAAAACAAACGAGTTTACAAGACGTCTGGTTCAGTATAAGCCATTTGTGCACTATCGGCTTCCTATGCTCTATTTAAATGAAGGTATATGGAGTTTTGACTTGATTCACTTAAAGGCCGTACACCATCTGAATGCGGATAAGAATCGACTTCAACATTACACCGATATTCTGGCCTATAACTCAGAGACGCGCAGATTTCTGATGGTCAGTAACTTTAAAACCAATGATCCTCGCTATCACGTAGTTAATGAACTGGATCTCTTAGGGTTTGAGTACGAAGAGTATTCGCTTACAGATGCCAAGCTGCCGAACTGGGCCTATGGTTTGTTTGCGCTCTCGCTTCTGCTGCTCATTCCGCTGTTTAGAACCAAGAACTTTGTGGTGCTCAGTGAGGCGATTCAATCGCATGAGCGACGCATTCAGCAGCGACTTTCGTCTGAAGACTTCTTTATTTTGAAGCGCATAGTTGATGCCTATCCTGAGTATGTTGATTATCCCGAGCTACAGAATTCATACGAGAAAGATTTGTCGTATGAGAGCCGAATCAAAAAGCTCAGGGCCTCGATAAAAGAGATAGACGAGGTGGTTCAGGAGGTCATTGGCCGCAAGCGCAACTCTATTTTTGAGATTGAAAAGGGGCGCGAAGACAAACGCGTTAAGGTAATTCGCATTAAAAACGATCAGCTCAAAAAGGTCGATCTGTTCGGACGATTAAGACGAGGATCGAAGTAGCAGGGCAGCCTCCTTGGCGAAATAGGTGGCGATGAGGTCGGCTCCGGCCCGTTTAAAACTCAGCAGTTGCTCCATAAAAACAGGTTCATAGTCTACCCAACCCTTCTCAGCCGCGGCCTTGATCATCGCATATTCTCCAGAAACCTGATAAACCGCTAGCGGAACGTGCACCTGATCTTTTAGTTCGCGCACAATGTCTAGATAGGGCAGGCCAGGTTTTACCATCAAGATGTCGGCGCCTTCTTCTTGGTCCATAAGGGCTTCTCTGAGGGCCTCTCTTCGATTGGCCGGATCCATTTGATACGTCTTTTTGTCTTGCGGAATGTTATCGGCCGCAACCGGAGCCGAGTCTAGCGCATCTCTGAAAGGCCCGTAGTGGGCACTGGCATACTTGGCAGCGTATGATAGAATGCCGACGTCTTCAAACTGGGCCTCGTCTAACGCTTGGCGAATGTTGATCACACGCCCGTCCATCATGTCGCTGGGGGCGACAAAGTCGGCCCCGGCCCGTGCATGAGAAACGCTCATCTTGCAGAGCACCTCTACTGTGGCGTCGTTGAGCACTTTACCGTTTTCGACGATTCCGTCGTGCCCGTAGATCGAGAACGGATCGAGCGCCACATCGGTAAACACCAACATTTCTGGGCAGCTGTTCTTGACCGCCTTAATGGCGCGCTGCATCAGGCCGTTGTCGTTATAGGCTTCGGTGCCTTTGTTGTCTTTTTTAGCATTTTCAGCCTTTGCAAAAAGAAGCACCGCCTTTAGACCTAGCGCATCTAGCGCTTTAACCTCGCGCTCGAGTTCGTCTAGACTCAGTCGAAATTGGCCGGGCATTGAGAGAATTTCTTCTTTCACCGAATGCCCCTCAACTACGAAGAGGG
>JADHLU010000076.1 GCA_016780435.1 Flavobacteriaceae bacterium | reverse complement strand
TGTTGTTTGGTGTTTTCTATATTCATAGTTGATCTATAATGCACTGCAAAGATATAAACAAAAAACAGTACTATGCAAAACAAAGTACTAAATAATGTATCTTTCCTATCAAATTCACTGTTTATGGACCTATTGCTGATTATTCTCGGAAGTTTTTTACTTATCGTCGGTATAATCGGCTGTTTTGTACCCGTCATTCCGGGCCCGGTCATAGGCTATTTGGCGCTGCTCGTACTCAAGTTCAGCGATGCGCACGATATAGACACAAGCTGGCTTTGGGTTTTTGGGATACTCTCGGTCACCGTATCCATCATTGACAACGTGATTCCGGTCTACGCCACCAAGCGCTTTGGAGGGTCGAAGGCGGGTACGATGGGCTCTTTTGTGGGCCTTGTGCTGGGCTTATTGTTCTTTCCGCCCTTTGGATTTCTTTTTGGTCCACTATTGGGAGCCTTTGCCGGCGAACTGTATGCGCAACAA
The DNA here is from genome assembly GCA_016780435.1 of Flavobacteriaceae bacterium. The sequence goes on along the minus strand of JADHLU010000076.1, from coordinate 5,063 downwards.
TCGGATATCAAGGCCGCAGCTCGAGCAGCGCTTGGTTCACTCCTAGGCGTTTTAGCCGGATCGGTCTTAAAACTGGCTTTGGTGGCGTGGATGGCGTGGGTGTTTTACGCCGCGCTTTAAGAGGAGTGGTCACTTACGATAAGCCAATCGCCCTTTATTTTTCGCACTAAAAGACTGAAATGACCGGTTGGCGTGTCTTTTTCTCGGTAGAGGGTAAATTTTCCGATCACCTGAATCGTGCGCCTGTCCCACTGTCTTTTTTCGAGTATATCAAAGGCCAATCGCCCCATTGCAGCGCGATCGGGGTAGCGCTTTTTATAGCCTTCAAGGGTGTTTTGATAGCCGTAGGTGGGGCCGGTACTTCCGACGAAGATTAAGTGCTCGTCGTTCCAATAGCCGAGCATAAAGTCATCAACGTCTCCTTCGTTCCAGGCCTTAATTTGATGCTCAAAAAGCGCGTCAATTATGCCCTCAACCTTGGCGTTAGGTTGCCTTTGAGCCCAACCAGATAGGCTGAATAATAAGACGGCTACAACTAAGTGATTTCTCATAAAATTAAAGCGTTGGGTTTCCAAAAAGATCGGTGGTGCTTTTCCCTTTAGTGAGTTCGAGCATGACCTGTGCCTGTGTTTTGTGTTGTCGTTCATTAATGATATGTACTAAAGAAACACCTTTTTCTGAAAGCACCTCTCCGATGAGCTTTGAGCGGTGGCAATGATGGGGCTCGACCTCACCGCACATCAGCGCCACGCTCAATTCTTTCTCGTGTGCGTTGAGTAGGCGATCTATTCCGCCCTTAAAGGCCTTATGGTTCTTGGCCTTTTGCACATCGAGTTTGCCCTCGGTGTAGCAGCTGTCGTCTTTGGGGATTCCGCCTATCATGTCACCCAAATACACATAGCCCACGCCTTGCTGCTGCAAAAAAGCAGATATGGGTTCGCGGCAAAAATCAGGGTTCCACTTTGAATAGGGGTTAGAGCGCACATCGGCTATGTATTCGATGCCATAGGCGCGCAATAGCGCCATGAAGTCTTCGACAGAACGAAGCCCGTATCCGATGCTGTATATGGGGGCAATCAAAATCTTACCTATCTTAAGCTCAAAATTCTACACCAATGAAAGGTATAAAAATCACCGCTATACTCATCGCCCTCACGGGTTCGTTGTTAACCCCCATGACCGCTCAAGATTACGGATCCATTTTACCGATGCGCGAGCGTGCTAAGGTTATTAACGAACTTCTAGAAGACAAAATTGAGCACTATTTGCCTAAGCTTATGAGCGATACGGGCATCGATATGTGGGTAGTGGTATCTAGAGAATACAACGAAGATCCGGTCATCAAAACCCTATTACCCGCCGAATGGTTGGCCGCAAGAAGAAGAACCATACTCGTGTTTTTTAACACCGGAAAACAGATAGAGACCATAGCGGTTGCCCGATACGATGTAGGCTCGGCATTTAAGAGCGCTTGGGATAAAGAAAAGCAGCCCGATCAGTGGGCGAGGCTTCGAGAACTAGTAGAAGAGCGCAATCCGAAATCTATTGGCATTAATCAATCGGAGCATTTCGGGCTTGCCGATGGAATCGTGGCTACCGACAAAGAGGCCCTGCTTGAAGCCCTTGGGCCAAAGTTTGCCAAACGGGTAGTATCTGCAGAAAAGCTAGCCATTGCGTGGCTCGAAACTCGCACCGCTAAAGAGATGGCCATTTACCCTCATATCGAACGCATAAGCCACAACATTATTGCCGAGGCCTTTTCAGAAAAGGTTATCACGCCGGGAGTAACCACAACAGAAGATGTAGTCTGGTTTATGCGCGATAAGGTGCGCGAATTAGGGTTGCAGACCTGGTTTCATCCGACCGTAGACATTCAGCGTGCCGATCCTGAGCGTTTTGATCATTTGAGAACCTTTTCGAAGCGTCCAGACACCCAGGTGATCATGCCGGGAGACCTATTGCATTGTGACTTTGGAATCACTTACTTAAGACTGAATACCGATCAGCAACAACACGCCTATGTGCTGCGCGCGGGTGAGACCGATGCCCCCGAATTCCTAAAGCAGGCCTTGGCGGTCGGAAACCGCCTTCAAGATATTTTCACCAACAACTTTAAAGAAGGCCGAAGTGGAAACGAGGTGTTGGCCATGAGTCGAGCTCAGGCTATTGCTGAGGGTATTACCCCTTCTATTTACACCCACCCCATTGGGTATCACGGTCACGCCGCAGGAACAACCTTAGGAATGTGGGATTCTCAGGGGGGAGTGCCCTACACCGGCGACTATCCGTTGCACCTGAATACGGCCTATTCTATTGAATTAAACGCCACCGTGTTTATCAAAGAATGGGACAAAGACGTGCGTATTATGCTCGAAGAGGAGGCCTTTTTCGATGAAAACGGGGTGCGTTATATAGACGGGCGCCAAGAGCAACTCATCGTGGTGAACAAGCCCTTTAACTCGCTTTAGGCAAAAAGATTTCGGCTATCATGCAGCGGGCGCTTCCGCCTCCGCAGGTTTCGATAACCCCCAGTTCGGGATGAACGATAGGGTTAAAAGACTCCAGGGTTTTAATTTGCCCTGCCGTTAGACTTTTGTAGGCCGAATCACTCATGATCAGCACCGGGTTTTGATCTTGGTCTCCCACCTGAAGCATGTTTCCGGCAAACTGATGCATCTGCGCTTCGCTGATGGGAATGAGCGTCTTGCCCGATTCTTTCAAGTGTTTTTTGAGCTGCTTGCGCTCGCTTTCATCGTCTATGCACTCTAAACAAACCACGGCATAGCGGTCAGCCACACACATCATCACATTGGTATGGTAGATTTTTAACCGCTTTTCGGCTACCGTTTGAAACGCGCTAAAGGTGAAGGGCGTGTACTCGAAGTCTTCACAAAATTCGATGAAGAGATCTTCGTCTGCTCGCTCAGAAAGCGCGCAATAGGCCATACGATTTTCGTGATCGAGTATCATGCTTCCGGTTCCTTCGAGATAGAGGCCCTCTTCTTCTGCACTGCTGTAATCGATTACTTCTTCGATCTCAAAGCCCTGTTCTTCTAGTAGATCAAGTACCTCTTCTCTACGCTCCCGCCTGCGGTTTTCGGCGAACATGGGGTAGAGTGCGACGCGTCTGTCGTGGTGCATCGAGATCCAGTTATTTGGAAAAAGTGCGTCGGGCGTATCACTGCCTTCGGGTTCGTTAAACACGCTAACGTTTATGCGTGCCTGCCTCAGCTGCTGTACCATGGCGTCAAAGTTTGACTGTGCTTGCTGCAGTACCACCTTCGAATCAAGACCGGCCTCTGCCTGAAAGTAATTGTTGACTGCGGTCTCTTCGTTTTTTCTAAAACTTGATGGGCGCACCATCAGTAGGTGCGAACTGTATTGTTTCATGGGTTTCTTTAATTAGGGTCTCTGAACAGCGGTAGCGTTGTACAGCGCAGCAGGCCTTCTTGTTTGGCAATTTCTCTAAAGGGTATTGGCTCAACGGTTAGGCCTTTTGAGCGCAACCATGAATTTAGACGCTCAAAGCTGTGATCAGAAACCACAACGCTAGGGCTAATCGAGAAAACATTGCTATTCATTTCGTACATCTCTTCTGCCGAAATAGGAAATAACTGCTCTGCGCCAAATAGGCTAGTAAGGTAATCTACATCTTCTCGATGCATAAATCCTTCTTTGTGAATGATGGCATAGCGGTCTCCCACCGGCTGAAAACAGCAATCAAGGTGAAGCGCATTGCTATACGGATCGGTGTTTGATTTGCGCAACTCGAAGGCCTTGACCTTTTTGTTTGCGAACTGCACGCTCAACCATTCTACGGCCTGAATGTTGGTTCGAGCGGTGATGGTCTGTGCATAGTCAGGCTGGTTGTAATAGCCCACAAATAGGTGGTCTCCGTGAAGCATGACATCTCCACCTTCAACGTGAACTTCCCTTGGGGGCGTGAGTATTTTCGAAGGGTCAATGTAGCGGAGCACCTGTTCAATGGCCTCTATTTCGCGATCGCGATCGGGCAATATATTTGATTTTACAAAAAAGTCGTCTACGACGAATCCGATATCTCTAGAGAAGATTTGATTGCAGTCTGCGATGATTTGCGGTCTGAAGACCTCCACCTCATACCGTCGAAGTACTTCTGCAAACGCACTGAGTTCATCGATCATGTCGCGCTCGAGCGGATAGGTGTTTTGAGCGATATGAATCCGCGATTTAGGATCATAGGCCTCTTCTAATGTAGGAGTAGGTCCGTTTAGATGTGCAATTCCTAAGATTACCGAACGCAACCTGGAGGTTTCGTCTGTCACATGTAATTGCATGGTTTGGATTGTTTGAGCAAAAATACACCGAAGTGTACAAAGTTTTCGGGCTAAGATTTTTAGTATTTTTAAAGCCATGGATGCATATGCCAACGCGTTGCTTTACGCCATTCCGGGCTTTATGGTCTTGATGTTGATCGAGATTGCCTATGGCCACTACGTAAAGAATCAGAAATACAGACTATTCGATACCTTGAGCAGCTTGAGTAGCGGGGTCACTAATGTGCTCAAAGACAGTCTGGGCTTGGCACTTGTGCTGGTGAGCTATCCGCTTCTGGCTTCTCGCTTGGCAGTTGTTGAGGTTTCGAACTCGTGGTTGACCTGGGTCATTGCCTTTGTGGTGATTGATTTCGCGGGCTATTGGAATCACCGCTTGAGTCACCGCGTCAATATCTTTTGGAATCAGCACGTGATACACCATTCGAGCGAAGACTTCAACTTGGCCTGCGCCCTTAGACAGTCGATCTCTAATGTGGTCGGATACACGGCTATTTTGTTGCTTCCGGCCGCCTTGTTAGGCGTTGAGTATTCGGTAATCGCGGTGTTAGCACCGCTGCATCTTTTCGGTCAGTTTTGGTACCACACTCAGCACATCGGAAAGTTGGGTTTTCTCGAATACATTTTGGTTACCCCTTCTCAACACCGTGTACATCACGCTATTAACGAGCAATACATCGATAAAAACCTGGGGCAGATTTTCTCGGTTTGGGACCGTTTGTTCGGAACGTTTCAAGAAGAGCTAGACGA
>JADHLU010000075.1 GCA_016780435.1 Flavobacteriaceae bacterium | reverse complement strand
TGGAGAGGTGGAGACACCCAGCAGTTCATAGACCTGTACACTAACAGCAGTTTTGCCTTTTCAAAGCCGGCCACGACCGCCTCTCTAGAGACTAACTTCAGAAGTGCGCCGGTCATTGTAAACTTCAACAATCGCTTGTTCGCGCTGGCGGCCAGGCGCTTAGAAGAGGGCTCTCACCAAGAGCTGTACAGCAATACGAGCTTTCAGCAGCTAAGGCCCGGTTCAGATACCAATGAGGGGCTGGTACGGATCCGTTTTAACGCCAAAGAAAAACAGGGTGATGTTGCGCTAGACGGATTGCTCGAAGACCTTACCTTCAGCCTCGAGAACGGGTATAACCTGGCAGACATGGCCGTATTGGTTTCTACCAATAGCGAGGCAAAAAAGGTGGCCGAATACCTAATGAAAGCGGGCATTAGCGTTATCTCATCTGAGGCCTTAGACCTAAAGTTAAATGATACGGTAAAGGCCGTGATCGCCCTTATGCGCTACACACTAGATCGAGGCAACGCCATGCATGCCTTTGAGGTGGTTGATGCGGCTGAACGCTACAGCCCCGAACGCTTTAAGCGGGTCAGGGAGGCCCTAAGCGGTCAAGAAAGTGGGCGCATCAGCAGTTTTGAGCGCTACCTCAATAGAAACGGGCTCGATTTCGATCAACTGCTCAAGGCTAATGCTTTTGTCTGTGTAAAATCGATTGTTGATCAGCTGTTGCTCAGCCAGCCCGACGAAGGGTATATCTATGCAGGACAGATCGATCCGGCTTTCTGCAACTACTTGCTCGAATTGATTCACGAAAGGCAGTATCAAAAAGGAGGGGGTATCCAAGAGTTTTTAAACTTCTACGACGCTCAAGAAGCCCTTTTTATGCCCTTGCCTGAGAACGATGAGGCTTTGCGCGTCACCACCGTGCACAAATCTAAAGGGCTCGAGTTTGATCTGGTCTTTTACCCCTTTGCTGTAGAGCGCAACCGCTCAATTAACTCTGGCAAAGAATGGCTAGCTGTTGACGATCTGCTTCCGATCGACGAAATGCTCTTACCCTTATCTGAAAAGTCGACAAAAACCCACGAGCCCTCCCGAATACTATTCGAACAAGAGCGAGCCAAGACGGCATTAGACCATCTGAATCAACTCTATGTCGCTTGCACACGCGCCAAGAGTGCACTTTTCGTGTATACCGAAGAACCCTCAACAACCAAAGAAGGCATCCACTACCCATCGCTTTTTTACGAGTGTCTACAGCAGTATGATTCGTTAGAGACCAAGGATTCTGTGCTGTTTTCAATAGGGGAGCTTCGTCCAAAGGCGGCCAAGGTTGCTGCAAAAAGCTCCTTCAAAATCCCTTTCTCAGCTGCCGACCAAAGGCTTCAATTTACCCATTCATACCCCGAGGTGCTCACTCAAGAATCGCAGCTGCTCGGAACCTTATTTCACCAATTCATGCAACGCGTGCATTGCGCTGAAGACATCCCTGAGGCGAAAAATGAAATGGCCATGAATGCCATCGCCGAGAAGACCCCATTAGCCCTAATTGATCAGTGCGAGCGCTGGGCCATTGGCCTCACCAATCACGCTGATTTGAAGCACCTTTACCAGCCATCGCTTTGGGCCAAAAATGAGTCGGTATTGCTTGATCCCGACGCAGGTATGTTTATTCCAGACCGTTTGGTCTTTACCGATGGCGCCTACACGCTTATCGAATACAAGACGGGGGTGCCCAGTAACGCACATCGCGAACAGGTGAATCACTACGCCCAACTCATCGATAAAATGCCGATTCACAAGCCAAAGGCCACCGTAAAAGAACGCATCATTATCTATCTTAGTACTCTCGATCCAGAAATCACTATCACCCACGCTTAAATGACCTAAACTATGTATCCAAAAGCTTTTCAAACTCAACTGAAAGAGAGCCTAGATGAACTGAAAGAACAGGGTCTATACAAAACAGAGCGCGTCATTACCTCTAAACAAGATGCCCAAATCAAGCTTGAATCGGGCCAAGAGGTGCTCAACTTCTGCGCCAATAATTACCTTGGACTCTCGTCGCACCCCGAGGTGGTTCAGGCGGCGAAAGACACCCTTGACACGCATGGATTCGGCATGTCTTCGGTGCGTTTTATCTGCGGAACCCAAGATATTCACAAGAAACTAGAGGCCGAAATTGCCCGTTTTTACGGGACAGAGGATTCCATTCTATACGCAGCCGCATTCGATGCCAATGGGGGGTTGTTTGAGCCGCTGTTAGGGGCCGAAGACGCGATTGTATCTGACAGTCTAAACCACGCCTCAATTATAGACGGTGTGCGCCTCTGTAAGGCTAAGCGCTACCGCTACGAGAACAATAATATGGATGACTTAGAGGCCCAGTTAAAACAGGCGAGAGCCGATGGCGCTAAAACCATCATGATTGTAACCGATGGGGTCTTCTCGATGGACGGGCTAGTGGCTCCTCTCGATAAGGTGTGTGACTTGGCAGAGGCCTTTGAGGCGCTGGTGGCCATAGACGAATGCCATGCTGCCGGATTCATCGGTGAAACCGGAATTGGAACCCTAGAAGACAAGGCCGTTCTTGGCCGAATTGACATCATTACCGGAACACTGGGCAAGGCCCTGGGTGGTGCCATGGGCGGATACACTACTGGTAAAAAAGAAATCATAGAGATACTGCGACAGCGCTCACGCCCCTATTTGTTCTCTAACTCATTGGCCCCGAATATAGTCGGAGCCTCACTAAAGGTGTTCGAGATCTTAAAGCGCGACAACAGCCTAGTGAACCAACTCAAAGAGAGCACCGCCTATTTTAAAAAACGAATGAAAGAGGCGCAATTTGACATTGTTGATGGAGATTCTGCCATTGTTCCCGTAATGCTCTACGACGCCAAACTTGCACAGCAAATGGCCGAAAAGCTGCTCGAGAAAGGGATCTATGTCATCGGGTTCTTTTTTCCAGTGGTTCCTAAGGGCAAAGCCAGAATTAGGGTTCAACTTTCGGCAGCTCATACCAGAGAACAGCTCGACAAGGCCGTAGATGCCTTTATCAGCGTGGGCAAAGAACTGAAGGTCATTTAGTTTATGTCAACACGCCCCTTTATGCCGCTACCGCCTCAAGCGTCGGCTCTGTTTTGGGGCCTGCTGACGTACATTTTCTTGTGTGGGTCTCAAGCCATTAATGCTCAGCAAAGCGAACGATCTAACTCTTTTCTAGAGGCAGGTGTGTTTATGGTAGACGCCTTCGCTGCGGGTCAAGGGGGCCAGAGTTCGGCTTTTACGGTCAGCGATGAAGCCAACGGATCACTGATCAGCGGACGCCCTTTTCAGGGCTTTTTCAACCCTGGGCAATGGAACAGTTCTGCTCCATTTTACCTTCAGTACACTAAACTGCTAAAGGCTTATGAGCCAAATAGCCCCAGCATTGGGCTAAGGCTAGGGATTGCCCGGTTAGACAGGTATGGCTCGCAGGACATAAATGCGGTTACACTTTCGCTCATTCAGCTGCGCTACAGCAAACCCCTTTTGCGTATTGGAGCTTTTAATCTTAAGGCTGAATTCGGTTTCGGGTTGTCAGGAGTAGAGCAAAGCTCATCGACCATCGCCTCAGCCGGATTAGGGGCAGATTTAAAGCTTTCTAGCGCCTTAAAACTGAGAATAGGCACTGAGTTTACAAACGGATTAAACCAAAACTTCTTCGACTTTCTGGCCTACACCGCCGGATTAAGCTACCGTCTCAAGCCTGCAAAGGCGAATAAGGCCGTGCCCGAAGACTATGCCGACCGCGATCTTGACGGCGTTTCAGATGAGAACGATCGTTGCCCCGATGATTTCGGCCTTGGGGCGAATCTAGGGTGTCCTGACCAAGACGGTGACACGGTGGTCGATCTAGATGACGCCTGCCCCACGGTGCCAGGTGATCCCGAAAATCAGGGTTGCCCGATAGAAGATATCGACAAAGATGGAGTGGCCGACGCCATAGATCAGTGCCCCAACTTGAAAGGAAGCATAGCCAATAACGGCTGTCCGGAGCGTCTGATATCCGAAATTACCACTGACTTTAACAGCCTCGTCAAGCGCCTTCCCTTTTCGAGGGGTGACGGAGATTTTACCGGACCGGTAGACCAGCAACTAGAAGCCGTTGTTCGCAGTATGAAAGGAAATGTGCTTGAACAGTACCTCATCTTGGGTTTCACAGACGCCATTGGTCCTTCAGACTTGAATCAACGACTATCTGAACAGCGCGCCAAAGCCTTTTACGATTATTTAGTCTCTAGGGGTATCGACGCCGAGCGACTGCGCTATGAAGGAAGAGGAGAATTGCCCGAAGACCCTGCGCTCAATGGAATAGAGCCGCATCCGCATAGACGCGTTGAAATACACCTCATACCCAAAGAATAGACGCTTAAATGGAATCCTTTATACGACATACCCTAAGTCAACTCGAGCAATACGCCAGGCTCGACGGCTTTGTCTATGTGGTTCCGAATAGGCGAAGCGTTTCTGCCGTTTACAACACCCTTGCTGAAAAGATTGAGGCCCCTATTTGGGCTCCTGAATGCCTGACAATAGATGAATTATTCGAACGCATTGCGGGTTATAAGCTCTTATCGTCAACCGAACAGCTCTTCGAGTTACACAAGGTGTACAACAGCACCGTTAGCCAAGCGGAGCGCCTTTCTTTAAAGGCCTTTCAGAGCTATGGTAAATTGCTGCTTCAAGACTTTAACGATATAGACCTTTCGCTCAGTGATCCCGAAATGCTCTTCAAAGAGTTGAAGCAGCTCATTGAACTAGACAGCACATTTGCTCCCGAAGAACAAACCGAGCTTATGCGTTCTCACCTCAGTCGCGTGCGCCGCATTTCAGCCGTCTACCGTGCGCTAGTAGCGCATTGTGATAGCCAAAAAAGGGCCTATCAAGGCCTGCTTTACAGAAGGGCTTACGAGCGGTTGACTGTCTTTGTTGAGTCTCAGCATAGCCCCTTTGTTTTCATCGGATTCAACGCCTTCTCTAAAGCCGAACAAGAGGTGGTCAAAACCGTTCTAACCCACTTGAACGAATCGCGCATATTTTGGGACATTGACTGGGATCTACTGCAAGACGACCAGCACGAATCGGGGCTCTTTATTCGGCGCTACCGCGCCGAATGGAACTTTCTAGATCGGCAGCGCCCCTTCTGCGTGTTTAAAGAAAACAACGCGCTCTTTCAAAAAGAGCGACAAATAGAAATCATCGAAGCTCCAGGAGTTTTGGCCCAAGTTCACGCCCTGAATGCGCTCTTGGAATCTAAAGAAAGTTTCGAAGACACAGCTGTTGTATTGGCCGATGAAAACTTGCTTGAGGCTGTGATGAACTCCTTGAGTTTTCATGCCGAGAAAGGGCCCATCAACATTACAATGGGTAACGGGTTGTCGCACACACCAACCGCTGATCTCATACGAATCTTCATGGCGTTGCGTCAATCGATTTCCGATGCCAGCTCACGGGTGAGTACCGAGATAATAAAACGTTTTACGGAGCATCCGCTTCAACGAGATGACGTTGCGCTCGTATTAACCGAGACTGAGTCAAGAGCGTCGAGAATCAAGAAAAGCAG
>JADHLU010000074.1 GCA_016780435.1 Flavobacteriaceae bacterium | reverse complement strand
GGTCCAAGCGTTGCGCGCACCTATTTCTTTGATTCAGACTTTGAGCGTACTGATCAGTTTGACGAGCTGCGTTACCGCTTTAACTTTCAGAACCGCAGTCAACTCTCGGTGGCTGCCATGCACACCTATATTTTACTGTTGGCCGATTTCGATCCGATTCGAAACGGCATAGCAGTGCTTGAAAAGGGTAGTGATCACAGCTATACCAGCTTCATGCTCTCTTACGATTCAAAGCCACAAAATCTTTTTACCTACTCTCTCGATGCCATAGTCGGAGGCTATTTCGCCGACTCTAAGCGCAACGCCCTGGTTGGGGAATTCGGTTACCGCATACAGCCCATCTTAGAACTGAGCTCGGTGGTTAACTACAACCAGTTCGAGCTTCCAGAACCCTGGAACGATCAGTCGTTTTGGCTGGTTGGTTTAAAGGCCAATCTCACGCTTACCGACAACTTGTTCTTTTCAAATCTCTACCAATACAACGAGCAGGTCGACCTCTGGAATTTCAACTCAAGGCTTCAGTGGCGCTATAAACCAGCCTCTGATATCTTCTTGGTCTTTAACAGTAACGAAGTAACTATTCCGTCGTTTTCTAGCGGATGGAATCTTACCTTCAAGATCAATTATTGGCTCAACCTATGATGAAGATGCACAGTTTAGTTCTCCTGCTTTTAGGCGTTGCCCTAAGCATACCATTACAGGCCCAAGAGGTCGATTGGCGCCACCTAGATGAGCGCCTGAGCTTCGAAGAGCGCACCGAGATTCTGGTGGCTCAACTGAGCACCGAAGAAAAAATAGCTCAACTGGTTCATGAAGCGCCTGCCATAGAGCGGCTGAAAGTTCCGGCCTATAACTGGTGGAACGAGGCCCTTCACGGAGTGGCTCGAAGCGGATACGCCACCGTCTTTCCGCAATCAATTTCGGTGGCGGCCTCTTTTGATAAGGAGCTGCTGCACCGAATAGGGTCGGTCACCTCAGACGAAGCCCGCGCCAAACACCACGATTTTATTCGGCAAAACAAGAGAGGCATCTACACGGGGCTCACCTTTTGGTCACCAAATATCAACATCTTCAGAGACCCGCGATGGGGCCGAGGGCACGAAACTTATGGAGAAGACCCTTTGCTTACGGGCTCACTAGCCTCTGCCTTTATTCGAGGCCTGCAAGGCAATGACCCTAAATACCTTAAAACCGTCGCCACCTCAAAGCACTTCGCCGTGCATTCAGGGCCCGAAGCCCTTCGACACGGCTTCGATGTAGACGTGAGTGATGTTGATCTCTACGAAACCTATTTAGAGGCCTTTCGAATGACAGTGGTCGATGCCAAGGTGGCCTCAGTGATGAGCGCCTATAACCGCTTTCGAGGAGCGCCCGCCTCGGCAAGCCATTTTTTACTCGAAGAAACGCTAAGGCAGCAGTGGGGCTTTGACGGATACGTGGTCTCCGACTGCGGAGCGATTGGAGACATTCTCTACAACCACAAAATAGTCGACAGCAAGACAGAGGCTGCACGAATGGCCCTAGAGGGCGGATGCGATCTGAACTGCGGCTCAACCTACCTCAGCCTCAAAGAGCTTCTTGACAAGGGTATTCTAAAGGAAGAGGCCGTCGATAAGGCTGTTAAACGTCTCTTTTTGAGCCGGTTCAAACTGGGGATGTTCGACAGCGACGATTCGGTACCCTTCAGCAAATTACCTATTGGCATAGTCGGCGCAGAGGCGCATCTCGACTTAGCACGAGAGGCAGCTCAGAAAAGTATCGTATTGCTCAAAAACGACAACCAGCTTTTACCGTTACATAAAGATCGACTCAAGAAAATAGCGGTGATAGGGCCCAATGCTGACAACTGGGAGTCGCTTGTCGGCAACTACCACGGAACCCCCATTGAACCCATAACCTTTCTCAAAGGACTCCAAAATAAGCTGAGCCCTGAGGTAGCCATCAGCTACGCCAAAGGATCTCATTTTAGCGACGATGTGTATAGCCTAGACCCCATTGCCTCGGTCTATTTTGAGACTAGTGACGGTCGCCAAGGCCTGGAGGCCTCGTATTACGACAACATGAATTGGCAGGGTGAACCCGTGCTCAGGCGCATTGATGACCAGATTGATTTTTGGTGGGAGCACGACCTTATTTCCAAAGAGCTTGACGACTTTTTCTCGGTTAAATGGACGGGCTTTCTCAAAGTGCCCGAATCAGGATCTTACGAACTAGCCGTATTTGCCAAAATGGGCATGAATCTACGCATAGGTGAAGAAGAAATTGGCAATGGCCAGGGCATGGTGCACGAGACCACCTATGCCCGCAAAGTACTGAAGCTAGAAAAAGGGATTAAATACCCCATTGAAGTGAAGTACTTCAGCGACGATTCAAACGCTGAATGCCGATTGCTTTGGACCCGCACCGACACCGATCTTGAGGCTGAAGCCGTTAAGTTGGCTCAGGAAGCCGACCTGAGTGTAGTGGTTTTAGGGCTGAGTCAGCAGCTCGAAGGAGAGGGAGGTGACCGCAAAGACATAGCCCTACCGAATGTTCAGACCGACCTGCTCAAGGCCATTAAGGCCCAAGGCAAGCCTGTAATTCTAGTCCTGAATGCCGGATCAGCCCTAGCCATAAACTGGGCCAAAGACGAAATCGATGCCATCTTAAGCGTGGGATACCCCGGAGAGCAAGGAGGTAACGCGCTGGCTGATGTACTCTTAGGAGACTACAATCCGGCCGGAAGACTGCCCATCACTTACTACCGATCGCTCGATGAGCTTCCTAATTTTGAAAGCTACGACATGAGTGAGCGCACCTATCGCTACTACAGCGGTGAGCCCTTGTATCCGTTCGGATTCGGCCTCAGCTATACCGAATTTAGCTACAGTAACCTCAAAACCCCTGAGGCTGCACGTGCCGGAGATCCGCTAGAAATAGCCGTTACGGTGACCAATACGGGAGACAGGGCCGGAGACGAAGTCGTTCAAGTATACCTTACCGATGAAAAGGCGAGCACGCCAAGACCCCAGCATCAACTGGTGGCCTTTGAACGTGTGCACCTAAAGAAGGGAGAACAAAAAGAGGTGAAATTGACCCTTAACCCAAGGTACTTTTCGCTCATCAATCGCCAATCGAAACGCGTCATAGAAGCGGGAAGTTTCATGCTGCACGTCGGTTCGGGTCAACCCCAGTTTGCCCCGACGAAGGCACTCATTCAAAAACGTATCCGCATAAAGGGCAATGCCGAGCTACCTCTCTAGGCTTAAAGAATTGACTAACTTAACCTATTGATTTTCATAAAGATGAAAAAATTATCCGCCCTGTTTCTGTGCAGCTTGCTCTGTGCAGCTGCTCCATTCGCCCGTAGTCAGCAAAAAGAAGAGCCTAAACCCCTCCGACTTGGAGTCATCGGCTTGGTACACGACCATGTGCATTGGATACTCAATCGCAAAGGTGAAGACGTTAAAGTGGTAGGCATAGTCGAAACAAATGCTTCAGCCATTGCCAAAATGAAAGAGCGCTATAAGTTGCACGATTCGCTGTTTTTTCAGACCTACGAAGAACTCTTGACCAAGGCAAAACCAGAGGCGATTTCGGCCTTTAACGAGACTGATGAGCACCTCGAGGTGGCGGCCTATTTTTTGCCGAAAAAGATTCCGGTAATGGTTGAAAAGCCTATGGCGACTAGTCTTGAGGCGGCCGAGAAGATGGCCGAACTGTCTCGACTTCATAACACCCCGCTTCTGGTGAACTACGAGACCTCATGGTACGAGAGCACCTACGAAACACAACGCATGGTGCAATCAGGCGAATTCGGATCCCTCAAAAAATTGGTCTTCAATACGGGGCATATGGGGCCCGTTGAGATCGGCTGCTCTCCCGAATTTTTAGAGTGGCTCACCGATCCGATCAAGAATGGAGCAGGAGCGCTCACCGATTTTGGCTGTTACGGAGCCAACTTAGCCACCTGGATGCTCAACCAACAAACACCCGAAAGCGTTACGGCTATGAGCAAACAGACCAAGCCACAGATTTATCCGAAGGTAGATGACGACAATACGATTATCTTGGAATACCCCGACCTTCAGGTCGTGATTCAAGCCTCCTGGAACTGGACCCATCACCGCAAAGACATGGAAGTTTACCTTAATAAGGCCTCTATTTATGCGCTAGACGCTACTCGTATGCGCTTGCTCGATTACGATTCAGGTAAAGAGCAGGTGCGTGAGCCTCAGTCCATTGAGGCCCACCTCAAAGACCCATTTCGCTTAGTGTACGAGATGGTCCACCAAGGGAGAACTCTTGAGGCCAACTCGCTTTATGGGCTCGAAAACAATCTGATAGTCTCTAAAATTCTGGAACTTGCCAAGCGCTCTGCCGCAGAAGGCCGAACAGTAAAGTGGAATGAGGGCTAATCAAAAGTCAAAGTAGGTCTGGGCGAAAGGCTCATTCTCAAGTGTAAAGTGCCACCACTCTTTGGCGTAATTGCTAAACCCAAAATGGGTCATTAACTCAAGGAGTAATCTGCGGTTGAGCTGCTGATCTTCGCTAATTTGATCGTAATCTGTAGCCGATTGTGGACCAAAAAAATCGTAGCTACCTCCCATATCTACCTCTTGACCCGCAGAGGGCCCCTTTAGATAAATGAGCGTCAGGTCTACAGTGCTTCCCCTTGAATGACCAGAACGCTCGGCAATGTAGCCTTTAGCAAAAAGGGAGTCTTTAGGTACATCAGGGTAGTAGGCTGCTTTTGCTAGAGTGTCAGTAGGTAGTTGGGCCCAAGCTATAAAGTGATTTACGGCTCGCTGCGGACGGTATCCGTCGAAAATCTTAAGCCCCAGACCGAGGCGCATCAGTGAATCTTGAACACCCTTCAAGGCCTGCAAGGATGCTACACTCAGCACCTTTTTGGGCGATTCATAGCCCTTAACTATTCGGCCCGTAAAGTTATCAGTTGAGGCATACCTCAACTCTAAGACCACCCCGCTAAGTACCGAATCAATAACCGCAAACCCCTCAGGATGCTGCTGAGAAAACCCCTTGCTCACCGCAAAAAGAGACGTAATCATCCAAAAGATCGCAAGCTTTTTAATTCTCATAATCTAGTGCTTAAGCTAAGAAAAACCTGGCGGGGCAGCCCCGATTCGTAGAAACGTCCGCCAAAAGCATTGATACGTATGTTGTCGGCATAGTCGACATTGGCTAGGTTTTGAATGCCAATTGCTAGCATGCTGCGCGTCTGGCCCCATTGAATTTGGCGCGAGAGCGTAAGGTGATCTAACCACAAAGACGGCACCTTATGGGCATTGGCATCGTCGGCGAACAGGCTTCCCCTAAATAAACGCTGATACTGAAGGCTGGTCGATTTTGAAAGGGCATAGTTTAATTGCAGGCTGGCTGAATGATCCGGAACCCCAGGCAAACGTTTACCTTCCAGTTCTTGCGCCAAATTAGATTCACTGAACTGCAACTTCATGTAGGTGTACACCAAGTCAACCTCTAGCCGTTTAAATCGTCGCCTATAGGCAGTTTCTATTCCTCTTCTTTGGGTGCTTCCGGCGTTTCTAAAAAAACTACGTCCCGGAAAAGCCTCCAACTCGTAGGGCAGTATATCGTTGGTGGTGGTGCCTGAAAAGAACACCA
>JADHLU010000073.1 GCA_016780435.1 Flavobacteriaceae bacterium | reverse complement strand
GTTTGAGTCTATAGAAAAGTACCGTAAACCGGGAACACTAGTGAGTTCAAACACCTCCGGAATCCCCATTCACCTCATGTCTGAAGGGCGAAGTGAAGATTTTCAACAGCACTTCTGCGGAACACACTTTTTTAATCCGGCGCGCTACCTTAAACTTTTGGAGATCATTCCGGGTCCGAAGACTAAAAAAGACGTCGTTGACTTTTTTAGTGATTACGGAAGTCGGTTTTTGGGTAAACGCTTAGTAGTCGCTAGGGACACCCCTGCATTTATCGGAAACCGTATAGGAATCTTTAGCATTCAAAGTCTTTTTCATCGCGTAAAGGCACTGAAAATGACCGTAGAAGAGGTAGACAAGCTAACCGGTCCCGTTATCGGGCGCCCCAAGTCAGCCACGTTCAGAACGGTCGATGTAGTCGGACTAGATACCTTGGTTCACGTGGCCAACGGCATAAAAGAGCACTGCCCCGACGATGAGCGGCATGAGGTGTTTCAGCTTCCGTCTTTCATAGAAGATATGATGCAGCAAAACCGGTTGGGATCCAAAACCGGAGAAGGCTTTTATAAAAAAGTAAAAAAAGAAGACGGATCTTCTGAAATTCTCACCCTTGATCTCGAAACACTAACTTACCGGTCAGCTAAAAAAGCCCAGTTCGAAACCCTTGAAAAAACCAAGGCCATCAGTGATGTAGCTGATCGATTCAGGGTGTTGTGCGACGGAACCGATAAGGCCGGTCAATTTTACCGTGCCGTTTTTGGAGACCTTTTTGCCTATGTCGCCCAGCGCATAGGTGAGATTACCGATACCGTTTACAAAATAGACGATGCCATGAAAGCCGGATTCGGCTGGCAGCACGGGCCTTTTGAAATATGGAGCGCCCTAGGATTAGAATACGGGATCGCCCTGGCCGAGGCCGAAGAGCGCAAACTGCCTCAGTGGGTTTACGATCTCAAAGAAAGCGGCGCCTCTTCATTTTATGGCTTAGATCAGGGGCACACCACCTTCTATAACTTAGACACCAAGCAATTTGAGCGCATTCCAGGAAGAGATGCCTTTATCATTCTAGATAATACGCGTAAAACCCATTCGGTTTACAAAAACCCTGATTTTGAACTACTCGATTTGGGTGATGGTATTCTCTGTGCCGAGTTCCGGTCAAAAATGAATACCATAGGGGCTGATGTGCTCACCGGGCTCAACAAGGCCATTGACATTGCTGAGGCCGACTTTGACGGTCTAGTGGTCGGTAATCAAGGCGCCAATTTTTCTGTTGGTGCTAACCTAGGAATGATCTTTATGCTCGCGGTAGAGCAAGAGTATGATGAGCTTCATATGGCAATCAAGTACTTTCAAGACACCATGATGCGCATGCGCTACAGCAGTATACCGGTAATCGCCGCTCCTCACGGAATGACTTTAGGCGGTGGATGCGAACTCAGTTTACACGCCGACCGGGTTGTGGCTTCGGCAGAAACCTATATCGGTTTAGTTGAGTTTGGAGTCGGGGTTATACCTGGCGGAGGGGGCTCTAAAGAGATGGCCCTCAGAGCTGCCGATACCTACAAAACTGGGGATGTTGAGCTCAATGCGCTGCGTGAATATTTCTTGACCATCGCCATGGCCAAGGTATCTACCTCGGCCTATGAGGCCTATGATCTGGGCATTCTACAAAAAGGAAAAGACATAGTAATTGCCAATCATGATCAGCAATTAGCAGTGGCTAAGGCTACTGCCCGAATCATGGCAGATCAGGGCTACACCAGACCCATTGAGCGCACAGACATCAAGGTTCTTGGAAGGCAGGCCTTGGGCACCTTTATGGTTGGTACAGATAGTATGGTAGCCGGAAACTACATTTCAGAGTACGACCGAAAAATGGCCGACAAGTTGGCTTATGTGATGTCTGGAGGAGACCTATCAGCACACACCGAGGTAACTGAGCGCTATTTATTAGACATCGAACGCGAGGCATTCTTGTCGCTCTGTGGTGAGCGCAAGACACTCGAACGTATTCAACATATGCTTAAAACGGGCAAACCGCTAAGAAACTAAAGACTATGAAGACTGCATATATCGTAAAGGCTTACAGAACGGCCGTAGGAAAGGCTCCAAAAGGATTATTTCGGTTTAAAAGGCCCGATGAGTTAGCCGCTGAGACCTTGAGTTTCATGCTGGATCAAGTGCCTCAATTAGACAAAAACCGCATAGATGATTTGATTTTAGGCAACGCCATGCCCGAAGCCGAGCAGGGTTTGAATATGGCCCGCTTAGTTTCGCTAATGGGATTAAAGACAGACAGCGTTGCGGGTGTGACGGTTAATAGATACTGCGCTTCTGGGCTAGAAACGATCGCCATCGCAACTGCCAAAATTCAGTCAGGCATGGCTGAGTGCATAGTGGCCGGAGGGGTTGAAAGCATGAGCTACATTCCAATGGGCGGGTACAAGCCCACTCCCGATTACGGGATCGCTGCCGCAGGTCATGCTGATTACTATTGGAATATGGGGCTCACGGCCGAAGAGGTGGCCAAAGAATACCAGGTGAACCGTGAAGACCAAGATCAGTTTGCCCTCGAGTCACATCAGAAGGCATTGGCGGCTTTGGCTAGTGATCGCTTTAAAGCTCAAATAGCCCCTATTACCGTTAGCGAAGTCTACCTCGATCAAAAAGGCAAAAGAGCCGAACGAAGCTATGTGGTAGACCGTGATGAAGGTCCTAGAGCTGACACCAGTTTAGAAAAGCTCGCCAAACTTAGACCGGTCTTTGCTGCCGCTGGGTCTGTAACTGCAGGAAACGCCTCTCAAATGAGCGACGGAGCGGCATTTACACTGATTATGAGCGAAGCAATGGTCAAAGAGCTTCAATTAGAACCCATTGCGCGCCTGGTAAGCTATGCCGCAACCGGTGTGGCGCCTAGAATTATGGGAATTGGTCCGGTAGAGGCCGTTCCGAAGGCCTTAAAAATGGCCCAACTATCGACAGCTGACCTGGAGCTCATCGAACTGAACGAGGCATTCGCTTCTCAATCTTTGGCCGTCATTCGCACCCTCGAATTAGACCCCAAAACCGTAAATGTAAATGGCGGTGCCATAGCCCTCGGCCATCCCCTGGGCTGCACCGGAACCAAATTATCGGTGCAACTTTTTGATGAAATGCGCCAACGTCAGCTAAAGGGCAAACACGGGCTTGTCACTATGTGCGTAGGAACCGGACAAGGCGCCGCTGGAATATTTGAATTGATCGCTTAACACAAGACTCGCTATGGAACAACAATCAACAACTACCGCAACACGCATAAGAGGAGGGCAATTTATCGTCAAGACTCCTACCCTAGATGCATTCTTCACCCTTGAAGACCTTTCTGAAGATCAGAAAATGATGCGTGAAAGCACGAAAGAATTCGCCGAGCGCGAGCTATGGGCTCATTGGGAACGCTTCGAACAAAAAGACTACGACTACACCAAGCAGTGCATGCAAAAGGCGGGGGAACTCGGCTTATTGAGTATTGCGGTGCCTGAAGCCTATGGAGGCATGGGCATGGGTTTTGTGTCTACCATGCTGGTCTGTGACTACATTTCTGGAGTAACGGGCTCGTTTAGCACAGCCTTTGGAGCGCATACAGGAATTGGCACTATGCCAATTACGCTATACGGAACCGAGGAGCAAAAGCAAAAATACGTTCCAAGACTAGCCAGCGGAGAATGGTTTGGCTCGTACTGTCTTACTGAACCCGGAGCGGGCTCTGATGCCAATTCAGGAAAAACCAAAGCAGTTCTTTCTGAAGACGGATCCCATTACCTGATTACCGGTCAAAAAATGTGGATCTCCAACGCCGGATTCGCCAATTTGCTCATCGTATTTGCGCGCATTGAAGACGACAAATACATCACCGGTTTTATCGTTGAAAACGATCCCAACAACGGCATCACCTTTGGTGAAGAGGAGAAAAAGTTAGGTATTCACTCTTCTTCTACGCGGCAAGTCTTCTTCAACGACACCAAAGTACCCGTTGAAAACATGCTTTCAGAGCGCGGAAACGGATTCAAAATTGCCATGAACGCGCTGAATGTAGGCCGAATTAAGCTTGCAGCGGCTTGTTTAGATGCTGAACGCCGAGTGATTAGAGAGGCTACCAAATACGCCAAAGAGCGCGTGCAGTTTAAGACACCCATTGCCAACTTTGGAGCCATCAAAGAGAAACTAGCCCTAATGGCCTCAAATTGCTATGCCGATGAATCGGCCTGTTACAGAGCCGCAAGCGATATCGAGCACAGTATTTTAAGCCGATTAGAAAAAGGTGAGTCTCACCAAGAGGCCGAGCTTAAGGGGGTTGAAGAATTTGCCATCGAGTGCTCTATCTTGAAGGTTATTGTTTCTGAACACATTCAAAGTTGCAGCGATGAAGGGCTTCAGATTTATGGCGGAATGGGCTTTAGCGCAGACGCCCCAATGGAATCAGCCTGGAGAGATGCGCGTATTTCAAGAATTTACGAAGGAACCAACGAGATCAATCGCATGCTCTCCGTTGGAATGCTCATCAAAAAAGCCCTAAAAGGTCATGTAGATTTATTGGGTCCGGCCTATGCGGTGAAAGAAGAGCTTATGGGTATTCCCAGTTTTGACGTCCCCGATTTCAGCGAAGCGCTGAGTCAAGAGTCTGACCTTGTAAAGCGCCTTAAGAAGGTATTTTTAATGGTCGCAGGTGCCGCAGTTGAGAAATACGGAACCGAGCTCGAATCGCATCAAATGCTTCTTATGGCTGCCGCCGACATCTTAATTGAAATCTACATGGCCGAATCTGCCGTGTACCGTACCCTTAAGAACATAGACCGCTTTGGGGCTGACTCGCAGACGGTTCAAATTGCCATGACCGAACTCTATGTATTCAATGCCGTTGAACACATTAGTAAGAGGGCAAAAGAAGGCATAGCGTCATTTGCCGAGGGCGACGAACAAAAAGCCATGCTTATGGGGCTCAAGCGCTTTACCAAATACCACAAGCTTCCGAATATCACGGCGCTTAAAGAATTGATCGCCGAAGCGATTAAAGAAAAAGACGGATACGTCTACGACGCCATTGCCTAAACAATGTTTGGGCAAGTTGTTAAAAAGGCCGCGTTACTGCGGCCTTTTTAATTTCCATTCGCTGCGAACTTCTATATTTATAGAAATCTTAACTCCGTATGAAACACGCTTTGACTTTTTTTATCGGATGCTGTCTGCTGTCACTTCAACTGTTAAGTGCCCAGACCGATCAACGAATCTATGAGATCATCGAGTCGGTTGATGCCGATCGCATCAAAAAAGACGTTCAAGCCCTGGTTGACTTCGGCACTAGGCATACCCTAAGTGATACCCTTTCGGCTACAAGGGGTATAGGTGCTGCCCGACGGTACATCAAGAAAGAATTTGACCAGATAGCTGCTGATTGTGGCAACTGCCTGGAGGTATTTTACCAACATAATTTTTTTCCAAAAGGCACCAACGAGCGCATAGTTAAAGATGTAGATGTGGTCAATGTGGTGGCCATTAAGCGCGGAAAAAAGAATCCGAATCACTTTGTGATTATGAGCGGAGATATTGACTCTCGAGTGAGTGATCCGGCCGATTACACCTCTGAAAGTCCAGGCGC
>JADHLU010000072.1 GCA_016780435.1 Flavobacteriaceae bacterium | reverse complement strand
AAACCCTACTAAAGGCTAGAAGAAAAGCCCAAAAGAACAACCATCGAAACGCCTTGTGAAACCTCATAAAGATGAGCGCAAAGAAGGTGGCCGCAGCAAACCCATTTGAAGCGTGACCCGAATAGAAACTATACATGCCCCCGCAGTAATTGAGCGGTCTCAGTAGCGGGATAACTTCAGGATCGTGGCAGGGTCTAAGGCGCATAAATCCGTTCTTAAAGGCGTTGGTAAATTGATCAGAAACGGTGATCAACAGCACCGTAAATAAAACGAGTATTCCAAACCGCTTCCATCCCAAATAACGCTGAGCCAAAAAGAGCATGACCAAGTAGAGGGGCAAACTGTTCTCTTTTTCGGTAATAATAAGCCAGAAACGATCTAAGAAAGGCGTTCCAAAACTTTGAACCCAGACTAAAAAAGAGCGATCAATCTGTTGAATACATTCAAGCATCAGGCATCAAATGCTTCGATCTCTTTATCGTAAAAGGTCAAGGCCTCTTCAATGAGTTTTACACTCTCCTCTTCAAGATCTGAAATGTCGTCATCATCAAACGACTCAAACCAAGTAACCTCATCGTTAGCCACGTTGAGCAAAAAGCGCGGATACTCGGTGTGTAAAACAAAAACAGTGTCAGGATGATCAGAATTGTCGGCCAATAAAAATCTAGGAAGTGACATAGTGAATGCGGTGTGTTTTGGATAAATACTGAAATCGAAGGTACAACAATAAGGCGGAGACCGTAAGCCCCAGGGTAAGCCCAATCCATATGCCTTGAGTAGCTAATGAGGTGTGTAATCCAAGGTAATAGGATACAGGAAATCCGATAATCCAATAGGCCACAAATGTAATATAGGCAGTAAAATTAACGTCTTGCATACCCCTTAAGGCTCCGATGATTACCACCTGAAGCCCATCAAAAACTTGAAAAATAGCCGCCCATAACAAGAGTTCACTCGCCAAGCCCATTACAAATAAGTTGTCGGTGCGATTTAAGGGGTCATTCGCATCTAAATACAAAGCCGGCAACACCTCTCTGGCCGTTAGAAAGCCTAAGGCAAATACAAGTTCGATCACAAGGGTTAGAAAAAAAATCGACTGGGCTACTTCATTTAACCTCTTGTAATCGCGTTTACCGCGCTGGTTACCCACACGAATCATCGCGGCCACATTTAAACCAATGCCCACCATATAGGTCATCGAAGCCAAATTGAGAGCGATTTGATTGGCTGCCTGATGCAGCGTTCCTAAGATACCACTCAACCAAATGGCCGAGGTAAACAGGGTGACTTCAAAGAAAACTTGAAACGAAGAGGGTAATCCCAAAGCCAGAATGCGTCTTGAGAATCTCCAGCTGACTACACTCCATCTAAGATCCGAAAGTAAAGGAGCAAAAAATGGGGAGCCCTTCAAGAACGCGATCAGCAGCAACAGCATGACCAGTCGTGAAATCAAGGTGCCTAAGGCGGCCCCTGCAACCCCCATTTCTGGAAAGCCGAAGTTTCCGAAGATTAATAGGTAATTCAGTAACACATTGAGAAGGTTACCTATGATAGAAGCGTACATGGGCAAACGGGTGCGAGACAGCCCATCGCAAAGCTGTTTTATAGCTTGAAAGAGCATGAGCGGAATCAACGATACCCCAACTATAGTCAAAAAGGGTACTGCAAAAACCAATACCTCTTCGGGCTGCTGCATTTGATAGAGCAAGGGCACAGAGAGAAAGACAACACCGGTGAGTACTAGCCCTACTACAGCGCAGATCAGCACTCCGTGCTTAAAGACCTTCTTTATCTCAAATTGTTTCTTAAACCCGTCAGCCTCGGCAATAAGTGGCGTTATGGCTGTTGAGAGACCAAGCCCCACTGACATGGCGATAAAAAGGAAGCTATTTCCCAGTGAAACTGCTGCAAGCTCGGCCGGACCTAACCGTCCTACCATGATATTATCGGCAAAGGCCACTAAGGTGTGACCTAACATTCCGAGAATTACAGGAGCGGCGAGATTAATATTATACGGAACCTCGGCTAAATACTTTTTTATAGAAGTAATCATTGGTTTTTTGCGGCTTTCCAAAGTTCATCCATCTCCTCTAAAGTCATATCTGCTAGCATTTTGTTTGAAGCACGCGCTTGCTCTTCGATAAATTGAAAACGCTTTATGAATTTTTTATTGGTGCGCTCAAGCGCATTCTCGGGATTAATTTTCAGAAACCGAGATAGATTGATCATTGAAAATAAAAGGTCTCCGAACTCTTGCTCCATGTGTTCTTTATGGTCACGCGCTATTTCGACCTCAAGCTCATCCCATTCTTCTTTCACCTTAGCTAGCACATCAGCGGTTTTCTCCCACTCAAATCCTACGCCTGCGGCCTTTTCTTGAATGCGCTGCGCCTTAATCACCGATGACAATCCTCTTGGCACACCTTCGAGCACCGAGGTCTTACCCTCTTTAAGCTTTATCTTTTCCCAATTCTTCTTTACATCTTCCTCACTGCTCACCTTGACGTCTGCGTATATGTGCGGATGACGCACAATCAACTTTTCGCAAATTCCGTTTGCAATAGTCGCTACATCAAAAGCCCCTGCTTCTTCCCCTAGCTTGGCGTAGAAGACGATATGCAACAAAAGGTCTCCCAATTCTTTACGCACCTCTTCTAGGTCATTATCGGCAATGGCGTCAGACAATTCGTAAGTCTCCTCGATAGTCAGGGTGCGCAACGATTCAAAGGTCTGCTTGCGATCCCACGGACATTTTTCACGAAGGTCATCCATGATATCTAATAAACGTGAGAAGGCTTCGAGCTGAAGTTTACGATCTTTTACAGGCATTAGCGAGCACTTAGGGTTAGTCTATTACTATTAATGGTCGGGGGCAACGCTTCAGTCTGAACCGCGAAGCGCAGATGAAACCGATTTTCGGCCACCTTCAAATCTATGTCAAGAGTGTCCAATAACGTCTCGCCTGGCTGCAGTGTTAACGCATTAATAACCGTTTTCTCTTTAATTATACGCTCTCCCTCCAGCAGATAAGCGTTTAATTTAACCTCACTAGCTGATTCTGAACGCAACTCAAAACTGTAGGGGTTGTGAATAGTCAAGGCAAATCGCCCATCAGCCAACGGCTCAACCGCAACGGCCAACTTATCGAATGCCCTAAAACGGTCAACAAATCGGTAGTAAATACGCGCGTTGTTTGATGCCGTATAGGTCTTAAATCCTTTTTGGTTTCTTTTGTGGTGAACCACCAATACCTTCTTGTCTCTAAAGGTTTGTTCGCCATCCCAATAATCAAACTGCGTATTATTGAAGTATACGGTGCTTAATGTGTGGGCAGTCTTACCCGAATAAAACTGATACCTAGAGGCGTTTTCATAGCTGTTAATAAATACAATGGGGTGGCCTTCAGATAACGCGTCTAACTCTTGGGCCCAATTATCCCAATTATGAAGGGGTTCAAGCTCATTGCTCAGCGACTTCGGAAGAAAATCAACACTGAGGTAGACCCGAAATAAAACGAAAAAGAACAATGAAAACCGACTAAGTCGCCTCAACCACAACCCCAAAGCAGCCGATTTAGAAAGCGGTTCAAATGCAAGAATCATTAAGGGTACGAGCACTACACTGGTCCAGTGTTTGTGAATAAACACTTTAAACGATTGAAATAAAAAGAAGATAAGCACACCAAAAAATACCCACTTAAGGGCGCGATTGAGATCGCTTTTGACGCCTTTCTTGAAGAGTGCTATAAAGAGGGGGATACTCACCAATGGCCCAAGAACCAAGGGTTGTGATAGCAGGTATGACACTACATTAGCTGTCTTAAAACTAATATCAGCTCGATCGTTGAGGTGAAAGACAAAACTAGACCAATCGTTGAGGTAAAGCCAATAAATGTGTGGGCTTAAGAGCAGTAAGCTCAAAATAACAATACCCCAAAAAGAGGGCCTAAACACCAACTTAGGGTTAGACAGAAGGGTAAAAAACACAATCAATACGCCGTGGTACTTACTGAGCAGCATTCCGGCAATGGCTAATGAAACACCTAAGACCTCCTGCCAGCGCTCGCGCTCAACATAGCGCTTATAGAACCAAAAAAACAAGGTCTCAAAGAAGAGGAGCGGAACATCAGTCTTTATCAAGAAACTACCTGCATGTACTGCAAGCAGGCCGACCACCATAAACAGAAATAGCCTGATGTGCTTCTTTCCGCAGAGGTCGTATAGAAACCAAATAGTGGCCGTACTGAGCAGGCTGGAGAATAGGCGTGCGCCAAATTCACCTGGACCTAGTAATGATCCTAAATACGAAAAGAAGGCCACTGCAGGAGGATGATCGAGATATCCCCATTGCAAATTTCTAGAGAACAGCCAGTAATAGGCTTCCTCTCCTGATAGCGGCATTAATCCGCCCTGAATAGCTCCGGATAAAAACCAGACCGCCAGAAACACATAAAGGGTACTTGGATGTTCTTTAAGCGCGTATCTCATACTGCAGATTCAAGTCGAAAATAAGGCTTTTAAGCACGATGCCTATGAAATTACTCCAGATCCGATGAGTTCGTCTTCAAGATACCAGGCCGCAAATTGACCAGGGGTGATCGCCGACTGCTTGCGCTCGAAACGCAGGTATACTCCTCCCCTTTCGTTATCGGGAATAAGTGTGGCGGCCTCTAAAGGCTGACGGTAACGTATACGGGCTTTGACCTCCGTCACATGCTTCAGATCTTCGCGCACATAGTGCAGATCGCTTGATTCGATGTACAAGGTGTCTCTCCACAAGGCCCAATGGTCGCTGCCTTGACCCACGTAGACCAGATTTTCAACGGTATCAATGCCGATGACAAAGAGCGGATCTTTTGTTCCGCCTACCGCTAGTCCTTTACGCTGACCTATGGTGAGAAAATGAGCGCCCTGATGAAATCCTCTTTCAATGCCCATATCAGGGCGAAAACGATACGATTCACTTCGACCTTGAAGGTCTTCTTTCTCTTCTAAACCCTCTGGCCTTTCGGTGATTTCAATGATACGCCCTTTCTTAGGCGCCAAACGCTGTTGTAAGAATTCGGGAAGCCGAACCTTGCCGATAAAACACAGGCCTTGAGAATCGCGTTTTTCTGCCGTAATTAAGTTCGCATCTCGCGCAATAGATCTTACCTCAGCTTTCTGCAAGTGGCCTATGGGAAATAAACTCTTGGCGAGTTGGTGTTGGCTCAGCTGGCACAAAAAGTACGACTGATCTTTCGCCCGATCTAAACCAGACAATAAGCGATAAATGGGCTTGCCCTCGCTAACCACTTCTTCGCGCCTGCAATAGTGGCCAGTCGCCACAAAATCGGCGCCTAAAGCGAGTGCTTGTTTCAGGAAAACGTCAAACTTTATTTCGCGATTACACAACACATCGGGGTTCGGGGTGCGACCCGATTGGTATTCAGCGAACATATAGTCTACAATTCGCTTTTTGTATTCTTCGCTCAGATCGATAGTCTGAAAAGGTATCTGCAACCGATCGGCCACGATAAGGGCATCATTTGAGTCTTCAAGCCATGGACACTCGTCTGATATAGTCACCGAATCGTCGTGCCAATTTTTCATAAATAGCCCAATGACCTGGTAGCCTTGCTTTTTAAGCAGATAGGCGGCCACGCTAGAGTCAACTCCTCCTGAAAGGCCAACTACTACCTTAGTCTCTGAAA
>JADHLU010000071.1 GCA_016780435.1 Flavobacteriaceae bacterium | reverse complement strand
GGCAACGGCTTTGAGGCCTACGAGCTGTCGGTGGCCGCGCTAGAAGACCTGCTTGAACAGATCGATGTGAGTTTTAGTTATTCGTCTGAATTTACACTTGAGCGAAGCGGAGATCAGATTGAGCTGCTGCAGAACGGCGCGCCCCTTTCGAACGATCGCCTAGT
Organism: Flavobacteriaceae bacterium; assembly: GCA_016780435.1. Next base: position 5,539 of record JADHLU010000071.1, on the reverse strand, counting down.
CACCTTAGCCCTTAACGATTACCTGACCAACGAGTTTGCCGAGCTCTTTGGTGAGCCAGCGCTCACCTATGAGCTGACTACGGCCGACTACCTGATTCAGTACTTGAAGACCCTAAACCCTGGCCCCATTAATTACGAAGACTGTGAGCGCTAGCTAGAGCTTAAGCGGAGTCTCCACGTTCTCTTCGTACGACTTGTAGTATTCGGTGATGAGCGAGGTGACCGCGTTTAAGAAGTCTTTGGCCTCGAGCAGCAGCGAGAAGTACAGCGTGGTGTTCTTGGGGCTCGAATCTTCGTTGCGGATGTCTTGGACGTGCGAATCGATCTTCTGGGTGATCACGCTCTCAAGCTGGTCTTTGCGATCGAGCAGTTCGGTGATGCGCTCTTGAGTGAGCCCCTTGAGCGACTCGGCCGTTTGATTGAAAATCTCTTTTTCAAACTGCTCTTTAATCTCTCTGAGGTCACGCAACTGGGTGTAGCGCAGCTTGCTGTGGTTGTTGAGCACGTGGTCGTGGCACATTTTAGAGATGTATTCGAGCGATTGGGTGATGTTGTTGAGTTGATTCACCATAGAAATATAGAAGGCGCTGGCTTGCACGCTGGCATCTTCTAGGTTTTGAATGAAGTGAAACACACTAGCGCGCACGTCTTCTACCTCTTCAGATAGGGCGTTAACTTCTTTGCGTCCTTGCTTTAATTTTTCGGGGTCGAGCTTGCTGAGTCCGTCAATATTGAGCTCAATAATGCTCTTAGAGCGCATGATCACATTCTCTACGTTTCTGGCGCTTTCGTTGATTACGCCTTTGAGCGTGATGCTCTCGGCGCGCTTGATCAAGAAACTCTCGGCCTCTTCTTTTTGCTTGCGGTTATAGGCAATGTAGTTGCGAATGATGATGACCGTGGCAAAGATCAGCAGCAGTACGATGGCGGTTCCACGTCCGAAATGAATGAGCGTTAAGATAACTGCCGATGAAAGTAGGGCGATTAGGGCGGTGCCAAACCATCCGCCGATCACATTGAGCACCCCAGCTACCCGGTACACGGCGCTTTCGGCTCCCCAGGCGCGATCGGCCAGTGAAGTACCCATAGCTACCATGAAGGTCACGTAGGTGGTAGAGAGCGGAAGTTTGAGCGAGGTCGCCAGCGAAATCAAGATTCCGGCAAGGGCCATATTTACTGAGGCCCGCACCATATCAAAGGCGGGCGGAAGCTCGTTTTTCTTCAACACTAAATTCTTGGTAGAGGGGCGCTCGAACTGCTTATTGATACGCTCGAGTAGCCCATTCGGAATGGCCAAGCTCACGTAGTTCGAAAACTGAATGGTCAGGCGTACAATGGCGCGCGATAAAAAGTTCGGCTTAAAACGTTCTCGCGATTCGCCTTCACGAGCCAGGTTAATCTCGGTGTCGGCCACGTAGCGGGCCTTTTTTGAAAACCAAAGGGTGAGCACCATCACTGCTCCAGAGGCAAGCAAGAACAAGGTCGGTGTCTTGACCGAGTTGGCCAGTACTGACATGTTGTACTCAGAGGCCAGCATGCCTGAGGCTGTCCATAGCTCGTACGACTGATAGGCGGCTATGGGTACTCCGATGAAGTTCACTAGGTCGTTTCCGGCGAAGGCTAGGGCAAGCGAGAAGGTTCCGGCCGCGATGATAACCTGATACAGATTAAGGCGCATCAGCAGCAGCCCAAGCGAAATCAAAAACCAGACAAAAAAGGCGATTAGGGCCACAAGAAGCGTGTTGGCCTCCATGAAATCAACCAGCGAAAGCCCACCGGTGAACGAATACGAGGCCTCTGAAAAGGCCGTTCCTTTGATCCCCTTGATCAAGATAAAATTGCTGATAGAGGCCAGTGCAACCCCTCCGAAAAGGGCGTTGGCCACATTTGAACGGTTTAAGAAGTTGAACGACAGCCACAGTCGGGTGACCCACTGCACCAGTGCCCCCAAGGTAAAGGCGATGAAGACCGACAGCAGAATTCCGGCAATGATCTGAATCGCCTTTTCGTTGTTGATGTAATTGACAATGCTGCCCAAATTGTCGCCTTGGGCCATTATTTTAATGACCGACATGGCCAAGGCCGCACCCAATAATTCAAACACGATTGAAACGGTGGTTGAGGTGGGCATTCCGATGGTATTAAAGAAGTCGAGCAGCAAGATGTCTGTGATCATCACCGCTAAGAAGATGAACATGATCTCGTCGAAGTAAAACAGCTCGGGGTTGAAGATGCCTTTTCGGGCGACCTCCATCATACCGCTAGAGAAGATAGATCCGGCCGCGATACCAACCGAGGCCACAATCATGATGGTTCTAAATGAGATGGCCTTAGACCCGACCGCCGAGTTTAAAAAGTTAACGGCGTCGTTGCTCACCCCCACAATTAAATCGGCTATGGCTAGCACCGAAAGGGCAAGTAAAATATACAAGAACAGGTTTTCCATACCGATAAATATCGGCAAACGTAGGTACAATTCGTTTCAGAAAGGTTTCTTAATCGTTAATAATAAGCGCACAAATCTGCTGCTAGGCAACTTGAGTTGAGAAAGGTAAAAGGCGGCAAAAATCAAATTGAGAGTCGCCCGCATCGTTATTTTGTTTAACTTTTATATCTTTAAACACCTAATTAGACTAAAATAAATTAAACAAAACAAGCGTTTCTTGCCTAAATAAGCTGCCTCAATTCTTTCAGTAAAACGATAGTTGGCTACTTTTTTACCAAGCCCTTGCCCACTATGCCTGCCTCAACTATGATTGAAAAATGCCCCAAATGCTCCGGAGAATCGTTCATTAAAGCCGGATTGATTACCAATAAGCAACGCTTCAAGTGTAAAGACTGCGGCTACCATTTTACGGTGGCTAAAGAAGGTAAATCTATTGACTCCAAAATTGTAAAACGCGCCCTTCAACTCTACATCGAAGGTATGAGCTACCGCGAGATAGAGAGCGTACTAGGCGTCTCACACGTCAGCGTGATGAATTGGGTTAAGAAACACAACATAACCCGTCCAGAAGGTGATTGCGTTGACTCTAAGCAGCACTTGTTGCCTCATGCTAAACTGGTTGAACTGATCAATGATCAGTCGTTTTTAGATCAGACCAATTTGCTTATATCTCGGGTCAACGGGCACTACATGGTGCTGACGTTTGCGCCTCAAACGGCAACTATAGCAAATTAACGGCTATTCTTGTTTAACCAGACTGCTCTAGCGTGTTTGCGCAGCAGTTAAACAAAGCGCTAATGTGTCGACTTTTTTCTAGGGTAAGATAGAAAACAGTACCTTTTTCAGTGAAATGTTGCCCCAATCAGGGCAGAGATGTGTCTAATCTTAAAATCAATTCATGAAAAACAAGCACGAGTTAGCCCACGCCTATTGGAAAGAAAACCTGCGCTATCTGCTTGTGCTTCTAGTCATTTGGTTTTCGGTCTCTTTTGGGGCAGGCATTATCTTCAAAGAGGCGCTTGACGCCTTTACCATCGGGGGTTTCAGGGTCGGATTCTGGTTTGCACAGCAAGGTTCAATCTATGTGTTTGTGGTTTTGATCTTCGTGTATGTGCGCCTGATGAATCGCCTTGATAAGAAGTATAATTTCTACAGCGAATAGGCCATGAGTGTACAAATTTGGACCTATATCATTGTCGCACTGACGTTTACCCTATATATCGGCATCGCTATTTGGTCGCGAGCTGGATCAACTAAAGAGTTTTATGTGGCTGGCGGAGGGGTTTCTCCGCTGGCAAACGGAATGGCTACGGCGGCCGACTGGATGTCGGCCGCCTCATTTATCTCGATGGCCGGGCTGATTTCGTTTATGGGGTACGACGGCTCGGTTTACCTGATGGGCTGGACGGGCGGATACGTTCTCTTGGCCCTACTTCTCGCGCCCTACCTTAGAAAATTTGGAAAATTCACCGTTCCGGATTTTATCGGAGAGCGGTATTACTCCCGCACCGCTCGACTGGTGGCTGTGTTTTGCGCCCTGCTGGTCTCGTTCACCTATGTGGCCGGCCAAATGCGCGGGGTGGGCGTGGTATTTTCGCGCTTTTTAGAGGTCGACATCACTACCGGAGTGATCATAGGAATGATCATCGTGCTTTTCTATGCGGTACTCGGCGGTATGAAGGGTATCACCTACACTCAGGTGGCCCAATACTGCGTGCTCATTTTTGCCTTTATGGTGCCCGCCATATTTATCTCTTTTCAGATGACGGGCAATCCGATTCCGCAATTGGGCTTTGGCTCAAAGGGTGCAGACGGGCTGTACCTGCTTGAAAAACTCAACGGTCTTTCAACCGAACTGGGCTTTTCTGAATACACTAACGGATCAAAGTCTACCCTTGACGTTTTTGCCATCACGGCTGCGCTCATGGTGGGCACTGCAGGCCTTCCGCACGTTATTGTGCGCTTTTTTACGGTAAAAAAGGTGCGCGACGCCCGCAAATCGGCAGGCCTCGCGCTCTTACTGATCGCTATTTTGTACACGGCGGCTCCGGCCGTTTCTGTTTTTGCGCGTTTGAACCTTATTCAAACGGTGAGCGGGCAGCCCTATGCCAAAATGCCGCAATGGTTCTCTAACTGGGAAAAGACCGGGCTGCTCGGCTTTGAAGACAAGAACGCCGACGGGCTCATTCAGTATGCGGCTGACCCCACCATCAACGAGCTGCGTGTAGATCAAGACATAATGGTGCTGGCCAATCCCGAGATTGCAAACCTACCCGCCTGGGTGATTGCCCTAGTTGCGGCGGGTGCTTTGGCGGCGGCGCTGTCGACGGCCGCCGGCCTCTTGCTGGTGATCTCTTCGTCTGTGTCTCATGACTTGATCAAGAGCGTGTTTAAGCCCGACATCAGCGAGAAACACGAACTGATCGCGGCCCGACTATCGGCCGTTGGAGCCGTTGTGGTTGCGGGGTATTTTGGCATAAATCCGCCCGGATTCGTAGCCGCCGTTGTCGCCCTGGCCTTTGGACTGGCTGCTGCCTCGTTTTTTCCGGCTATCATTCTGGGTATTTTCTACAAGAAGATGAACAAAGAAGGGGCCATAGCCGGAATGGTCGTGGGCATCACCCTGATGATCTTCTACATGCTCAAGTTTAAGTTTGGGCTTTTCGATGGCGGAAAATCGGCTGTCGCTGCCTTGCAATCCAAGTGGTGGTTTGGCATTTCGCCCGAGGGCTTCGGCTTTGTGGCCATGATCGTCAATTTTGCCGTGTCGCTTGTCATCAACACCTTTACCCCTGAGGTGCCCGAAGAAGTACAAGAAATCGTGGAGAACATTCGCATTCCGAGCGGCGCCGGAGAGGCCACACACTAAAAATGTTTAATTTAATGGGCCCGTTTAATACGGGCCTTTGTTTGTTTAGCCAGTACTACTATGAGTAATTACCACATCAAGAATTTAGAAGAATACTTTCAGATTTACCGCAAATCGGTGCGCAACCCCGAAGGCTTTTGGGAAGAAATCGCCGAAGAACACTTTCAGTGGCGTCGCCGCTGGGATAGCGTGCTCTCGTGGGATTTCGAGAAGCCCGAGGTCAA
>JADHLU010000070.1 GCA_016780435.1 Flavobacteriaceae bacterium | reverse complement strand
ATCACGGTGTACCATTGATTCAAAAGCCCTAGGGCAACGGCCAGGGTTAGGGTCAAAAAGCTGTGTATCAAAATGCGTTTCATGATCACGATTTGGGGTTTAGTGTTGAACTAAAACTCATCATAGAAGATTGGTCGTCTACAGACTTGAGGTAGAGCAAGGGGTAGTATTCGCCCGCTGCCCAGGTGTTGAGTATGTCGTCGTAATGTTTGCTGCCGGGGTTTCCAGATTGTCCGCCGGGGTAGGCGCCAAGGGCCTTGGTTTCTGAGCCCAATTCGACGATCATGCGCCAAGATGGGCCGTGATTTTTCTTCATGGCGTTGACGATATTTCCGTTTCCGCCCACCGGCAAGTCAACGCGCGAAAAGGCCGGTAGCGCCTGCAACAGGTGACCGACATAGGTGGCCTTGTAGCTGGCCCATTCGAGCGATTTACCTTCTTTCACATGGGCGTCTAGAGCTTTCACGGCCTGCTCGAAAGCGAGCTGTACCACGGCGGCGGCGTCTTCTTTTTCTGCAGAGTCTAGGCGATCAAAAAATTCGTTTTCGGGATGGTGTTTGAGCAGCCATATCGTTTGATAAGAGTCGGGCCAATGCAGCGCGACTTCAGATTGCTCAAATTCGTCCCAACTCAAGTCGTACAGATTCGTCCACCAGGCCTCCCAAATGGAGGCGCCCAGTGAATTTTCGTCATTCAGAAAATTCCAGCCCTTTAGCGTGTTCAGGTAGCCCTCGGCACTGCCGACGACAGACTGACCTGAGCCTTCTAAAAGACTGATCATGACGGGCAACCCCTCGGCTGCCTTCAAATTGTAGTTGTTCGACTGAAGGGCCTTAAAATCGTCTACCGAGAACCGGTCTTTTGACCTGAAGAAATCGTTGATCACGCGGTTACGGTAGGCCTCGTAGTTGGCGTCGTACACATAGTAAGGGTAGGCCTCATCGGTCGGATGCTGATTGGCCGAGCTCACAAATCCCCGTTCGGGGTTCTTAGTGTGGGCATTGTGAGCCTGAGGAATGTAGGCTTGCCATTCGTGTTCAGGGTTGGATCCGTCTAACACAAACTTACCCTGCTGCTTCCATTTGTTAGCGATTTTTCCCTGGATCCAAAGTGCAATATCGTTCTCTTTTGAGGCAAACACAAAGTTTTGGGCAGGTGCGGTATACGTGCTAATTGCAGCCAAATAGTTGTCGTAATTGCGCGCGCGATTCAGGTTTAAAAAGGTGTTTTGGTTGCTGTTGGGCTCGTGGCCTATCCATTTCATGGCAAAGTGTTCGCGCCCGTTACCCTTGAAACGCTCGTCGTAAGTTATGGGTCCGTAGTGGGTGTAGCGCACCGTGTCGTAAACGGTCTCGGCTCCCTTGACCATAATAGCCTCTATCACCTCATTGATCGGCTTGCTTTCTTGTCCGTACACATAGGCGGTTTTGGATTCATCGGTAAAGCTGATTTTGTACCAGTCTTTGACGTCTCTTGTGGCGTTGGTCACGCCCCAGGCAATGTGTTCGTTAAAGCCAATAATCACCCCAAGTGCCCCGGGAAGCGTGGCGCCCATGACGTTGTGATCGGGTGTCGCCAGCTGCATGACATACCATATAGAGGGCAGGTTAAGCCCTAGATGCGGATCGTTGGCGAGCATCGGGTTTCCGCTCGCTGATTTTTCGGCTGAAACGGCCCAGTTGTTGCTGCCGTTGTCGGGGTCGGGCTGTTCAAGGGTCTCGTTGACTAGCGCTATGGCGCTTAGTTGACCTGGACTTTTAGGTAGTTCTATGTTTTCGAAATCACTCCAGTCGCGCTCGCGCTCAATAACGGGGTCTTGATCGGTCAAGAATTCGGGGAACAGCAACTCGAAGGTCTCTTTGCCGAAGAGGCTGACGAAGTTTGAGTTTTCAAGGTCGGCATCACCCCCCGCGAGCATGTCGGTCATGTACATGAGCAGCAGCGCCGATTTTAGCGGTTGCCAATGCTCGGGTGCGTAGTTGAGTAGCTTGTACTCAACCGGATAGTCTTTGGGTTCTAACTGATCGATGTAGGCATTGACTCCTTCGCTGTAGGCCTCTATGCGCCTGGCTAGTACGGGGTCTTTCAGTATCTCGTCCAGGGTGTTTTCGGCCCCGAATACCATACCCTTGCGGCGTTGCCCGCGGTCGTATTCAATGGCTGCGGGGCCGACAATCTCTGAAACACGCCCGGCAGCTGCGAAGGTTTGAAACTCCATTTGCCACAGGCGGTGCTTTGCGGTTATGTAGCCTTGGGCTCTATAGAGGTCAAGGTCGTTTTCAGCGAATAGGTGAGGAATCAGCTGCTCGTCGTACTGAATGCGCACGGGTTGGCTCAGCCCGCTTAGTGCGGTGATTTCTCCGGAGGTTTCGCTGCGTTCGTTTTGCCAGAATCCGCTAGTAGGGCTGATGAATTTGCCGAGCGGAGGCAGTGATCCGAGGCCAAAGTGTCCGATGTAAAAAAGCGCTGCACACAGCAGCGCGCTGGCTATAAACTTTACGGTTTTCATTTCAAAAAGACATTAGCGCTATGAAAGTACGGTTTTAGTCTAAACTCCCTAACACTGAACGAATAAAGGCCTCTGGGCCAATGAATCCGTCTCCGTAGCGGTCGTTCCACTCAGCTAGCGGGTTCTCGGCTATGATATCTTCTGCGGTCATGCCCTTGTCGCGCAGTTCTCTGATCAGCTCAACGCAGGTTTCAAGCACGTGTGTGTAGGCTTTAAGGTCGTTAAGCGTAGCCGCTGGTCCGTGCCCCGGAATGATCTTTGAGTCGTCATCTAGCATCGCCTGCGCCATCTTTAGGTTGCTGAGCAGGCCATCGATGTCTCCGCCTGAATCTAAATCGATAAACGGATACTTAGCGTTGCTGAAATTGTCGCCCATGTGAATCACGTTCTCTTCAGGAAAGTAATAGAAGCTATCGCCATCGGTGTGTGCATCATTCACGTGCATCGCGTGAATATGGGCGTCTTCGCGGTAGCGCAAATGCATCTGGTCGCTAAATGAAATTACGGGCAAGGCTTCTGGAGCAGCCGGTGGAGTAGTGCGTCGTGCTGATTGCTGTCCCTCTTTGAGCCGGTCGTACACCCGGTCTGAGGCGATGATTAGGGCTCCTTCTTTGGCCAGGTTTTCGTTTCCGCCCGTGTGGTCTCCGTGCCAGTGGGTGTTGAGCACATAGGCCAGGGGCTTGTCGTTGATCGACTTAATCTTGAAGAGAATCTTGTCAGAGAGCGGGGCAAACTGATCGTCGATCAGGTAATTCTGCTGTTCTCCGGTGACCAGGGCCATGTTGCCTCCTGCCCCGTAAAGAATATACACATGCTCTGAAAGCTGCTCGGCGGTGATCTGAACCTTACTGTAATCGCCCTGAGCCATTGAAAGTTGAGCGAAACCAAGCGCCAACACACTAAAAAGAATTCTCATTTGCGTCTATTTTTAAGTAAGTTACAGCATCTAAATCGTACTCGAATCTTCTTTTCTATGAAAAAATTTCTGCTTGCCTTATCCGTAGGTCTCTTTATGTCGTCTTGTGCGCCTGCGCCTGAAGACACTTCTGTTACCACCTTTTACCTCATACGTCACGCCGAAAAAGACCGCTCTGAGGGGGTCGGAAATGATCCGCAACTCACCGAAGAAGGCCTAAAGCGGGCTCAGCGCTGGGCAGAGGTTTTGGGCTTAGAACCCCTAGATGCCGTTTACAGCACCGATTACCAACGAACGCTACAGACAGCAGCCCCCGCTGCAGAAGCCAATGGGCTTGAGGTTTCACTTTACGACCCTAACGCCTTTGATGCCCAGACTTGGATAGCCCAACACAAAGGCCAGCGCGTACTTATAGTGGGCCACAGCAACACCACACCTATGCTCGCGAATAGGCTACTGGCCGAGGAGCGCTTCGCCAATATAAATGATGCGGTCAATGGCAACCTTTATGTAGTAATCGTTATAGGTGAGACTGCAGGGGTTCAGCTGCTTTCGATCGAATAGCGGCTGCCCAAGGTTGGGTTTCTAGTTTTCTTGAAGCAAGCGGTAAATAAACACCGCGGTGCGCTGGGTGAGCGCCTCAAAGGTCTTGAGGTTAACCGTTTCGTTGGGGGTGTGTGCTCCACTTCCCATGCTGCCCAGCCCGCCTAGGGCTCCATCGACATGGGCCGCCACAAATGAGATGTCTGCAGCTCCGCGCTTGCCCGGATCATAGGCCTTCACTTCGCCCTGATGGAGTGCTAGACTCACTTGGCTCAATTGCTCGAGAAGGACCAGGTTGCCATCGGTGATCGGCATAGCCGGATACGAATCGGTAAACTCAATGCGGGCCGAGGTTTGTGGCAGGTTGCCGTTTTCAACGATGGCGCGCATCTTCGCTCGGGCGCGTTCTTTTTGCTCTTCGGTGATAAAGCGCAATCCGCCCCGCACCTCGGCGCGTTGGGCGACGACATTGGTTTTTCCGAAAACGGTAGCCTGACTAGTTTTTGGGTCGTAGTCTAAAAGCGTACCGCCCATCAGCAAGCCCGGGTTAAAGGTGAGCAGTTCTTCTCCGCGAACCTCGGTGTAGAATTGGTGCAAGATGCGCGAAAGTTCAAAGATCGCTCCGGCTCCAGTACCCTCAGAGAATATACCCGAAGAATGGGCGCGCTTGCCCTCGGCAATCACGTACCAACCAGACGCTCCTCTTCGCGCCACGGTGGCGTAGTCAAAACCCGTTGAGGTTTCGTAGCCCAAAGCCACGTCTGCTCGTTTGGCAGCGTCGATTAGGGACTTGCGCGACACAGACAGGGGCTTTCCGGTACTTTCTTCGTCTCCAGTGAATACCACCTGTATATCGGTGTTGTCAAGGGCACCCACTTCGCGAAGTGCCTTCAGGGCATAGAGGATCATGACGTCTCCGCCTTTCATGTCGTTTCCTCCTGGTGCCTTTGCTATACTATCGTTAAGCTGCTCAAAAACTTGAAAGGGGCTATTTTTTTCAAAAACCGTATCAAGATGGCCGATGAGCAGTAGTTTCTTGCCTTTACTGCCTTCGATTTTGGCTATAAGATGGCCAGCGCGGTTCATCTCGGCTGGCATCTCTTCCCAAATTGTCTCAAACGCTATCGCCTGAAACTGCTCTTCAAATAAACGGCCAACCTCACGCACCCCCTCAAGATTGAGTGTTCCTGAATTCACGTTGACCACCTGCTCTAAAAAGCCGATAGCTTGGTTGTGGTTAGTGCTGACTTGTTTTACAATCTGTTTTTCGGTTCGACTCAGACGCGTCTGGGCCGCTAACGATCCGACGAACGTTAAAAATAGCAGGCTAAGCAATGAAAGGGCAGTTTTTGATGGGCGCATAGAGGGCTTCTTTGTATATTCAATTTCTAAATCTATAAAAAATCAAGCTATGGCTACTTACACTTGTGATACGTGCAAAATGGCGGTAAATGCGAGCTGCGCAAAATGCGATGTTCCATTAGAAAACGGCACACTGACTCTAGACTCTGGCGCAGAAGTGCAGATCTCTTTCTGCCCCTCTTGCGAAGGAAAAATCAAGTCGCCTCAGTGCTGTGGATCTGATATGAGCTGCACCCTATGAGCCTAAGAATAGATCGATTAAAAAGTGCCGCGCTTGTCGCGGCCTTTTCGCTTTCACTGAATGCCGTACAGGCCCAGCGCATTTCTTCTGCAGAACTCGACCGATTAACCGAGTCTTATTTTATGCACTCGGCTGAGCTGCTTAAAGAAATGATTG